>CADCFX010000029.1 GCA_902800945.1 uncultured Erysipelotrichaceae bacterium
TACGATATTCTGTTTTAGAGTATAAAGGAGTTTTAAAATGAAAAGAATAGTAACAATCCAAGATATATCTTGTTTAGGAAAAGTTTCATTAACAGTAGCTTTGCCAATAATTTCTGCTGCCAATATTGAAACTGTAATTTTACCAACAACTATACTATCTACTCATACAGGATTCAAAGATTTTACTTACAGAGATTTATCAAAGGATATTCCTTTAATATCCAATCACTGGCTTCAAGAAAAAATATCATTTGATGCTATATACACTGGTTATCTAGGCAATATAGAACAAATAGAATTGGCTAGCGAATTTATTCGTAGTTTTAAAAACAAAAACAATTTCGTTTTAATAGATCCAGTAATGGGGGATCATGGTAACCTATATCCAGGCTTTGACAAGAATTTCGTTACTAAAATGAAAGAATATATTTCTTTAGGAGATATTATAGTTCCTAATCTAACAGAAGCCTGTCTTTTACTAGGAATAGAATATAAAGAAGATTTCAATACAGAAGAGATAAAAGAAATGTTATTAAAACTATCTAAAACGAATAAAAGAGTAGTTATTACGGACGTAAGATTTGGAAATAAATTAGGGGTTATGAGTTATGATGGTAGCGAATTTTATAGCTATTTTAGAAGCCGAATACCTTCTAACTACCATGGTACTGGCGATATATTTGCCAGCTCTTTACTAGGCTGTTTAAACAATAATATAGATTTTAAAGATGCTATAAAAATTGCCGTTGATTTCGATTGGCAAAGTATTAAAGAAACATATAATACCAACAAAAATGCTTATGGAATAAACTTTGAAAGCAAAATTAAATATTATATAGAAAGAATACAAAAAGTCACTAAATAGTGACTTTTATTCTTGATAATAATCAGATTCAAAATAGGTTCCAGAATGTTTTTCACTAATAGATAGATTATTATCAATTGTTAGTTCATAAACAGCATCTTCCTGTGATTTATCATCAATAGACATCCACTTAAAGTCTATTTTAACTTTTCCTGGTTTTAGAGGCTTAATAGTATATATTATTTTTCCACCACAACCATCTTGATCTCCACATTCCGAATAATCAGTTTTACTATTTATAGATATAATATCAATGTTATCTATATAATATTTCCAACTATTTCCCATAGAGCTATTATCATAGAATTCAATTGACATAGTTGAACCTTGATTTTTATTATTAAACAATAATGCTATACATATACCCACAAGTAATACCAATATAACTACACAAGAAATAATAATCGCCTTCTTATTCTTCATCTCCATCCTCCTTATTACAAATAGTATAGCATTTAATACTTATTTTTAATAGTTTTATAGACTATAACAAGTAAAAATGATAGAATATGTTCGGTAGGTGATACTATGCTTAACATTAAGGATATAACTGTAACAGTTGATGGCAAAGAAATATTAAAAGATTTTAATTTAGACATTCCAGATGGAGAGATTCATGCTCTTATGGGACCGAATGGAGTAGGGAAAAGTACCATTTGTCGTAGTATTTTAAAAGATCCTAATTATACAATAAATAATGGGGATATTTCTTATAATGGTAAATCTTTAAAAGATAAAACTACTACAGAAATTGCTCGATTAGGAATAATGATGATTTCCCAAAACCCAATTGCAATAGAAGGCGTTACAAATGCCGAAATGCTTAGAATAGCTTTATCAGAAAAAAATGGCGAACATATAAATATCTTTGAATTTCAGAAGGAATTAAAAGGCATTTGTCAAAAGCTAAATGTTCCGGAGAGTTTCTTGCACCGTAGTATAAATGATGGTATGAGTGGTGGAGAAAGAAAGAAAAATGAACTTATACATATTTGGATGCTTAAGCCTAGCTTCTTAATTCTAGATGAAATAGACTCCGGTTTAGATGTTGATGCCTTAAAAGAAGTTGCCAATTCCCTTAAGGAATATCACAAAATGACTAATTGCTCAATTTTAATTATTACTCATAATCCTAAACTTCTTAATACTTTAAAACCAGATAAAATTCATATATTAAAAAACAAGAAAATAACCAAAACTGGCGGGGATGAAATATTATCAGAAATAGAAAATGAAGGATTTAAAAAGATATCATGAATAAAATAATAATAAATAAAGAAGAAAACTTGGAACTGAAAAATAATGCGATAAACATCGAAATTAATAGTTCGCATTTAACATTAAATATAAGTGGTAAAGTATTAATAAATGAGTTTAATAAAAAAGAATTAGATAATACTAGTATAACAATTAATTTAGCCAAGAATAGTGAATTATTATATAACAGATTTCTTAATATAAATAATATGGATACAAACATTACAATAAATCAAGATAGTAATAGTAGCTTAGAATTTAACCATTCCATTATTGCCCACGATAAAGGTAAATTAACAATGAAATCTAACGTCTTGGGAGATAATAATAAAACTTCAATTAAAATTAAAGCTTTAACAAAAGATCTAGGAGCATTAGTACTAAAATGCACTACAGATAACAAAGACAATACTAATAATAATGAATTATTAGAAAGTCTAAAAATACTTATGTTAAATGAAGAAGAAAGCATCATCATTCCTGATTTATTAGTAGCTTCTAATGAAGTAGAAGTAAATCATGCGGCCACAATAAGTGGTATAAAAGAAGATGAATTATTCTATCTAAATAGTAAGGGAATAAGTACTGAAGATGCTAAAAAACTAATAAGTGAAGGCTTTATCATTAACAATTTAAATATAAGTTCTAAACAGCGAAAAGAATTAGAGGGGATAATAAATGAATAGAGAAGACTTTCCAATGTTAAATAATAATCTAATCTATTTAGATAATGGTGCAACTACTTTAAAACCTAATGTAGTAATTAATAAAATAATGGAATACTACTCTTCATATTCTGCTAATGCTCATCGCGGCGATTATGACATATCTTTAAGGGTAGATAATGAATATGAAAATACCAGAGACTTAGTAAAGAAATTTATTAATGCTGCTTCCAAAAATGAAATAGTTTTTACAAGCGGTACTACTGAAAGTTTAAATATGATTGCCTTTGGTTTTTTTAAAAACTATTTAGAAGCAGGCGAAGAAATACTATTAACTAAAAGTGAACATGCCTCTAATATATTGCCATGGTTTAAATTAGCTAAAGATAATCAGTTGAAAATAAAATATATCGAATTGGATAATAATTATGAGGTTTCCATTGAAAACCTAGTTAAAGAAATAACACCTAATACTAGAGTTATTTCTTTAGCAGGTATAACAAATGTTTTGGGCGATGTAAGACCATTAAAAGATATAATAAGAATTGCTCATGATAATAATATATTAGTAGTAATTGATGGCGCTCAATGCGTTCCCCATATGCGAGTAGATGTTAGAAACCTAGATATCGATTTCTTAGCTTTTTCAGCACATAAAATGTGTGGACCAACAGGTGTTGGAGTTTTATATGGTAAAGAAGAATTACTAGAAAAACTAGAGCCTCACAATCTCGGTGGGGGAATGAATGAGTCGTTTGATAACTTAAATGAAGTATATTTAAAACCTCTACCAACTAGATTAGAAGCAGGTACTCCTAACATAGCCGGTGTAATAGGATTAGGAGCCGCCATAGAGTATATTAACAAACTCGGTATAGCAAATATTAGAAAGCATGAACTAGAACTTGGTAAATATCTATTTGCTGAATTAAATAACATAAGACATATTACAATCGTAAATAAAAAACCATCTAGTACAATCGCCTTTAACGTTGATGGAATATTTGCTCAAGATGTAGCTGTCTATTTAAATAAATATAATATCTGTGTTAGAGCTGGAAATCATTGCGCTAAAATACTAAAAGATGAAACAGGAGTAAAGAATACAGTTCGTATAAGCTTATACTTTTATAACACTAAAGAAGAAATCAATAAACTAGTAGAACTCTTAAAAGATAAAAATAAAATACTTGAAGAAATGTTGTGATATTATGGATAGTGAAACTAAAAAAGCTATAATTATGGAGCATTATACTAATCCTTTAAATCGGAAGACTATAAATGATCCTCGCTATATTAAAATCAATTCTAACAGTGAAACATGTATTGATAATCTAGATATTTTCGTTCTAATTAAAAATAACATAATAGAAGATATTTGTTTTAACGGTGAAGCATGCGCTATATCAACTTCTGCTGCTTCTATTATGACTAGACTGTTAAAAGGAAAGAGTATTAAAGAGGTTCGCGAATTAATTAAGGAGTATTATGAAATGATAGAAACAGGAAATACCTATGATAACTTAGATGAAGCTATCGCCTATTCCGATATATATAAACAAGCTAATAGAAAAGGTTGTGCTACTATCCCTTGGATAGGGTTAGAAAAAGCCTTAAATGAATACGATAACAAAAAGATTTAGACATCTAAATCTTTTTATTATTTATTAAAAAAGAAATAAAAATATGGTATCATATAAATAATATAGATATCTAAGGAAAGGATGATAAAATGTCTAAAAAAATAGTTTTTAGAATACACCGTTTTCTACCGTCATCCGATCCTAACGAAAACCTAGCATGGTTACTTAAAAACTTTTACGAAAATAATAATGATGATTCGTTTGATTGGGCTGAAGGGGAAGAGGGCGCAACTGAAATAGACGAGCTTCCTTTTTATATTAAAGAAAAAGCCCGGGGGATTTCTTTGCCAGAAACCCTTTACTACATAGAGGCTGGCACCTTTGAATCTTGCAAATCCTTACGAGAAATAATAATTAAGGGCCCAGTAAAAGTGCTAAAATGGAAGACTTTTCTTAATTGTAAAGAGCTTATAACTATAAAACTACCGGATACCTTAAAAGAAATTGAAAATCTAGCAATCGCAGGCTGCGATATGCTAAAAGAAATAGAGTTACCATACGGCTTAAAAAAAATAGGCGACAATGCTTTTAGAGGATGTAAAAATCTAGAAACAGTTGTTTTACCCCCAACTATAGAAAAAATAGGAAAAGATGTATTTTTTGAATGTCCAAACCTAAAAACAATTGTTGCCCCTATGGAAAAAGAAGCTCTCGTAAAAGAGGCTTTAGAGAACAGTCATATAAATAATAGCGTGAAAATAGTTCTTACCGAGGGACCGACCAAAGATGATCCCCGTAGAAACATAGTTATACCAGAAGGAACTACTAAAGTTGTTCGCCAACCACAAAGTGCTATGAACTATACTGACGGAGTTAAATTACCAAGCACTTTAAAGGCAATTGGTCAAGACGCATTCTGTGGCTGGAATAAACTTAAGAGTATTACAATTCCTGAAGGTGTAACAGTTATTGAAAAAGGAGCTTTTAAAGATTGCGTTAATTTAGAAACTGTCAATCTACCAAGTACTTTACGCGAAATATCTGCTTCCGCTTTTGAGGGATGTAAATCATTAAAAAATATGAGCATTCCTGATGGAGTTGAAATATTTGGTGAAAGAGCCTTTGAAGGCTGTGATAATTATAAAGTAGATAAAATGCCTACGGCTCTTAGAATAATGAACTCATTGCCTCGTAAAAACGTTGAAGATTTAGAGCAAATAGTTATTCGTGATGGAATAGAAGAAATAGGACCATATGTTTTTGCCAATTGCCCTAATGCCAAAAGCGTGTCCTTTCCTCCTTCTTTAAGAATAATCGGAGAGGGTTGTTTTTATAACTGTCCATCTTTAGTAACTTTATCAATTTCTAAGGGTGTAACAAAGATTGGTAAAAAAGCATTTAAAGATTGTAAGAATATAATTTCTGCTACTATATCAGAAACTGTAAAATCAATCGGAGCTCAAGCTTTCGAGGGCTGCATTTCTTGTCGAACGCTAGATATTCCAAACGGAGTAGAGGACATTGGCAAAAACGCTTTTAAAGGCTGCAAAAAAATGGAAGTAATGTCTTATCCGTGCACAATTAATAGTATTGAAAAATGTGTAGACGAATATAACTCACTAAAAAGTATTTATTTAAATATTAGCACTCCTTCACCATTGCCGGAAAACTTTTTCGATTGTTGTGGTGGGTTTGATTGTGAAATAGTTGTTCCCTTTAATAGTTATCAAGAATTAATAACATTTATCAATCAAAACAAGAAATTACTACATTCATATATCAAGATGAATGCGGAAAGAACCGATAAACATCTAATACATTTCTCTGGTCCAAATAACATATTATCCTTTAGCAACTTACTTACGATTGGTCTTGAATTAGGAGGAAAAAACGGCTACACAATTGAGGGACCAGAACTTGCTAATAAAGCTCCTAAATCGTATGAAGGGGTTTATATAAGAGATCCAGAAATAGATAGTATAATTCAAGATATTTTCTTAGAATCAAGATATTTGCCTCTCGAAATTAAGAATAAAATTCAAGAAAAAGTTACTAAGCGTTTAGAAGAGTACAAACAAATTGCTAAAGAATTAATACCAAGATATAAATATATAAAACAAGGAAAGACTAATCGCAACGTCGGTATATATGATGTCGGTTCTTTTAGAAATGTATTCATTTTGGAATTTCACGGCATGCTATCCAGAATAAAGCTTAGTGGCGATTATAACAATCAAATAAGAGAACTTATAAATTATATAAGAATTATACAAACTGAAGCCAAAATAACATATGACAAAGAAAAAGACGATGAATTAAGAAAAATAATCTTTTTAATTAGTGAACTAGATAGTGAATCAAAAAGCCAAATAAAAGCATACGTTTTGCGTTTAATCGAGAAGTCTAAAAACAATATTGAATCAGATGTTAGAACCCTATTTGATGATGATCCTTTTACTAATCCTATTCATATTGATTATAAATATCAGCTAGCATCAAAGTTAGGTGAAAAATATTTAGAAGTATATGAACCACAAGAAAAAATACGTGTGTTAAGGAATGTAATTAACGCTTTAAATGATGGTACTATAAAAAAAGGAGATTCATCAAGCATTGAAGCAGCGACCATTAATTCCTTTTTGCAACACATTAGATACTTAATAGTTTTATATCCAAATATTAATTATCAAGTTGCATATAACGCTATAGCTCAAGAATATACTAATTATATCGAAGCAATAATAAAAGATAAAAAGCAATTATTAGCAGTGGATTATGAAAGCATTGTAAACAAAATAAAAGCCGAGTTTTCTCCTTTATTGGTGAATAAACAAGGTATAAACCCTTTAGATATGCTTTCTCAAGTACTTACTGGCGGAGAAAACAATATAATCGAGAATAATCATTATATGCTAATAGTAGAATTGATAAGCGCAGAGGAGTATTGGTGGAGAAAACCTATAGAAACTTTAGAACAAAACTATATTGAGTATAAAGCTAAAAAACCATATATTGAAACTGGTTTATATAGAAAGCTAAAAGTAATAAGAGATAAGTCTGAAAAGATGGACCCAAAAAATAGTCATGAACTTGGCATAGAACTTAGCGAAATAAAAAATGATTATATTAATAAGTTTAAATGGACCCCTGTTGACAGCCCAGAAGACTATTATCAAAAAAGAAATGAGCTTTTAAAAGAACTTGATGCTTTCGAAAAAAAAGTAAATAAAGTATTAGAAGAATCCGATTCTTTCGATAATCCACAAGATGGATTTAGTATGTAAGAATAATTATAAATATTAAGAAAGGAGGAATAAAATTGAAAAATGGAACATCTGAATATATACCAACGTCAAAACCAAATTGTTATACCCTAAAAGAGGGGACTAGTATCATCCCTAAAATACCAATAGAAATAAAAGATAAAGTTGAAGAGATAATACTTCCTAGTAGTGCCAAAAGAATAGTTGATAAAGCCTTTTCTAGTTGTCCAAATCTAAAAAAGATTACTATTAACGAAGGTTTAACAGATATTGGCGTTAGTGCTTTCGAAGGCTGTGAGAAACTTCTTAGCATTAAGCTTCCCAATTCCCTAAACTCTTTGGGAGCTAAAGCATTTTATGGCTGTATATCTCTAAGAGAGATCGTAATTCCTAATGGGATAAGTGAGCTTTGTAAAGAAACATTCGGTAATTGTGCATCATTAGAAAGTATTGTATTACCAGGAACTTTAACTGATATTGGTGAAAATGCTTTTTCTAATTGCCCGGCTTTGAAGAAAATAATAATTCCCGCTTCTATAGAAAAACTCATAAGAGATAAAATAGATTCCGAATATGTCGGCGGAGCCTTTCAAATAGAAACATTTGAAGACTATTATCCTAATACTTCTTATTATGAAGAATGGATATATCCTGAAATTCGCATAACATTAGATACTAGAAAAACTAACAAAGATGTCGGGCATAGAAAACCATTTGATCCGATGAATTTCTACTATTATTCTCGATATGCTTTGACTGGTTGCCATCAGCTAGTCAGAGCCAAAATAAATGATGGAGTTTACTCAATTAATCCATGTACTTTTTCGGAATGTGAATACTTAGTAAAAATAATAATACCTGATTCAGTGACAGAAATAGGGAATAATGCATTTAGTTTTTGTAAAAGATTAAAAAGCATTATTTTACCGAATAGTTTGACAAGTATTGGTAATCAGGCTTTCTTTGGTTGTGAATCACTAGAAACTATAATTATTCCTCCAAGAGTAACCGAAATACCATTTCAAGCCTTTGCTGGTTGTAAAAACTTAAAAAGAGTAGTTCTACCGGCCGGATTAAAAAAAATAGATGCTACAGCTTTTGAAGGATGTGTTTCTCTACGAGAAATTATAATTCCTGAGGGAGTAGAAGAAATTGACTTCACAGCATTTGCTAAATGTCCTAATTTGAAAAAGCTACACCTCCCTAGTACTCTAAAGAGAATTAAGCATTCGCCAGATGAATTCAACATGTACCAGGCAAATCCGCCATTATGTAGGCAAGTTTATTTGCATTGCAATGAAGAGCTTAATCTATCTCAGCTTAATACATATAATAAATATGATAAAAGATTCTTTGATACAGAAATCACAATCATATATAAAAACTTTTCTGAGTTATCTAACTATATTAACAAAGATCAAAATAATGAATTCTTAAGATTCTTTGCCGAATATAACGAAAAAAAAGATTTTCCTAAAATAAGACTTGTTGGACCCGCTCTAACTCCTAGCCAAAAACTAAGTGTCTACCAAAGTATAAAGAATATGAGAATTTTTAGTTTTCATACTGAAGAATTATTAGAAAAAGAAATAAAACCTGTTATTCCACCATATACTTGTGATGCCGATATAAATGAATCAATCTATAAAATTAATAGCAGAATAGCTAAAATTGATCTTTCAGGTAAGACAATAAATAGAGTTGCAAGAATGATTGAAGAAATACTAGAAAAACATAGGTATCTTTCTTACCAAGTATTATTTGCCAATACTAACTTTACAACTTCACCAGATGCTAAAGCTACTCGTTTAAAAGAGATAGTTTTAAATGATTTTAAAAAGATTGATAGGAAACTAAATATAATAGAAGATGATTATCGCCAGTATCGAGAAATAAAAGAATATCTTAATATATGGATACATAGTAATGAAGAAGAATTAAAAACTGATCAACCATTAGATTTAGGTATAAAAAGGTTTGTTGAAATGCTAAACTATTTGTGCGTTCAATCTAAGGCGTCGGCTAGAGAAGAGTTTGATGCTGCAGTTCAAATGGTTCTTGAGCAGATTGAAAAGGATTTGGTTTTAGCATATAAAATTGATCAAGATAATAATGCTATTTCCCAAGATTATAAGAAACTTCTTTTAACAAAAATCGGCTCTATATATAATAAATATTTACCAGAGTATAAGGAAATGAAAAACCTTAACGAATTAAAAGCTAGTCTTATAAGTGATACTGAAAAAGAACTTGGAGAAAGCGTTACAATTGATGACTTCTTAAGTGAAGTTAGATATTATATCAATAGCTTTAAAGAAAAAGGAATAAAAAAAGAGTATTCTAAGAAATTTGCAGAGATAATAAGAAAATACATCAGACAAATAGATAGCCTAAATCATCGCTTCTCTCCTATAAATGATGGAACTTATTCTAAAATGGAAACGGAGTTGCGACTTGATCTTCAACAAATTATATTTACAAGCTATGCAGATCGGATGAACAGCTATTTGAAAATCGAACAACCAAGAGATACTATACCTGAAAGAAAAAAGAAGCTCCTAGATGAATTGAATCTTTGTCTACAAGAAATAAATAGCAAGAGACAAAATGAAAATCAAGCAGTTCAAGAAACTCCATTTTTATCAACCACTCGCGTAGTGGAAGACATCTGTTCTTACAATAAAATTCTTCCTGAAGATAGAGCGGAACTAAAAAATGATCTAAACGAAACTCTTCATCTTTGTATTTCTTTAGTTGAAGAGGTTAGTACTCCAGAAGAATTAGAAACTGCCAAAAAATTATGTGCCCATTACTTAGCTGAAATTGAAGGATGGGCTAAACAATTACAATTTGAAATAGAATTATATGATAAAGAAATACCAGGAATGTTAACAGGAATACACTTGTAACAATATCTTACAATAAAAAAGTCAAATGACTTTTTTTATTTTGTATTAAATGCTATAATGAAAAAGATAGTAGGTGAATATCATGTATGATAAGAAAACTCTAATAACAAAATATATCAAAGATAGACTATCTAAATTAGAAGAATTAGGTAAAAAGTATTCTGAAGATAAAATTAATAAACTAGCAGATAATCTAGTAGCCATTGATAAACCACTAGAAGAAATATATGCCTTGGTAGATAATAAATTTTCATATCAAGCCCGTAAAATTAGTCACAATAACTATTTAGCTTCGTTAAAAGAGTATTATCTTTCCAATATAGATAAATTGAAAAAAAAGAATAATTGCTATTTACTATCATATAACGAAGGAACTAAGATTCTAGAACAAGCTAAAGTTACTACTATTAAAAAAGAAAAGAATTACGATTATGTTGCTATTAATGATGGGTTTGGTTATCGAAAAGAAAATAGTAAAGAAAATGACTATGAACTAATAATGAGCGATATAGCTTATCTTATGAATATCCCATATGCTAAAACTTATCGTATGTTTGATGAAAAGATGGAACCTATTGGAATTATATGCGGTTCAATGGACAAAAAGAACGAAAAATTCTTAAACTTAGAAGAAGCATTCAGCTTCATAAAAGAAGAATCTAATAAGTTCATGCTAAAGAGCAAAGTTACAAATTATCATGACCGCAATATTAAAAATGGCATTACCGAAGTCTTTGAAAGTAGTGTAGTTAAGGAAAGCATTGATTACGTTTTAGACTTATTTGCTTGTCTTCCTGATATAACCGAAGAAAATCTAGAAGAACTAAAAGGATCTTATTTGAAAGTTAAAATATTTGAAATATTAACAAATAGTTTAAATAACAACTTAGAAAACTATGGGATTATTATAAATAAAACTGAAAAACAATATACTTATGAATTTGCTCCAACTTATAATAAATGTGTTACTAAAAATGAACGGTTGAGTAAAGATGAAACTATTTGCAACTTTTATATTGTTGATAAAGAAGATATTATTAACATCTTATTTAAAAACTATTATAAATATATTAAAGAAATAACAAATTTAATAATAGATAATAATGTAACAATGTATAAAATAATAGATAAAGTTACTAAAGAACATCTAGAATTTGAAGAGTATAAGAATTATAAAGAAATACTCAAATATAACTTTGACAAATTTGAGAGAATCTATAAAGAGTCTAACTTAGAACCTTTGTCTAATGAAATAAGAGATACAAACAATAATAAATACTTATTCCGTATTGCTCCATATCTTGACAACTATGACTTCGAAGCTTTTGATGAAACTATTGAAAATAAAGGAAGCATAATGCTCGTTGGGGCTTTAGGTATAGTACTAGTTGTTACAATAGTAATAATTGGCTTTGCAATTTATATAATTTCAAAAGTAGAAGTATAAAAAGAATATAGATTAATATATTCTTTTTTTATATAATAGTTATAGAAAAAGGAAAGGAGAAATAATATGAAATCAAAAGTATATTATACAAAAGAAATAACTGCTGATAGCTTAATCAAAATATATGAGGCTTTAGGAGTAGAATTAACAGGAAATATAGGAATTAAAGTATCAACAGGTGAAAAAGGAGCTAAAGGATATTTAAAAAGTGATCTAATTAAGCCCTTAGTTGATAAACTAAATGGAACTATCATTGAATGCAATACGGCTTATCCTGGTGCCAGAAATGATGCTATAGAACATATGAAAGTAGCTAAAGAACATGGCTTTGTCGATATGGGACAAGGTATAGAAATCATGGATGGAATAGGAGAAATTAAAATACCTGTTCCAGAAAAAGCTAAACACTTAAAATATGACCTAATAGGAAAGGGTTTCGAAAAATATGATTCTATACTTAATCTAGCTCATGGTAAAGGTCATGCTATGGGAGGCTTTGGAGCTAATCTAAAAAATCAATCAATTGGTATCGCTTCACGCAATGGTAAAGCTTATATCCATAGTTGTGGACAAACGGAAGATCCTGACGCTTGTTGGCAAGTTAAATATGAACAAATAGATTTTATTGAATCAATGGCTGAAGCTGCTACAGCAGTAGCTGATTATATAAAAGAAAATAATAAAAAAATAATATATATAACTGTAGCTAATGCCATATCTGTTGATTGTGATTGTGATTGTAATCAAGGTGATCCTGTAATAAATGATATTGGTATCTTCGCTTCACTAGACCCTGTTGCTAATGACCAGGCATTCATAGATGCAATTTGGAAAACACAGGAAGAAGGCACTAAGGATATTCAAGAAAGAATAGATAGTAGACAAGGAAGACATATTACCGAATATGCTGAATCTCTTGGCCTTGGAACTACTGATTATGAGTTGATTGAAATCTAATTATTAATAAGATAGCAAGGAGAATACTGGTGAATAATATAGAGTTTTTAAACGATTTATATACTATAGATGGCTTACGTCTACCTATGATCCACTTTAATAGTTTAGAAAAAGATATTTGCGTTGTTTTTATTCATGGCATGTGTCAAACTATAATAGACAATTATTTTGCTATTGTCTGTGGTAATACTTTAGCTAAAAACAATATAGGATTTATTTATGCTCATAATAGGGGACATTCACTAGAAAATGATATTCTAAAAAAAGATGGAACATTTGCCAGATATGGCTGTATGTATGAAATATTTGAAGAATGCATATACGATATAGACTTAGCAATACAAACGGCTAAGAATAAAGGCTATAAACATATTATTTTAATGGGGCATAGTTATGGCTGTAATAAAATTATTTATTACTATCACCAAAAACGCCCTGATATTATAGGAATAATCTTAGCTAGTGCCCCAGATATGATAGGACTTCATCTAGAACGTCAAAAAGATTACCAAGAACTAATCATAGAAGCCAAAGAAAATATAGATAAAAGTGATGGCGATAAATTGGTTAGCAAAGTAATTGAAGACTACATGTATATGAGTTCAAAGACTTATTATAATTGGTATAATAAAAACTCCAATCTAGATAATCTTCCAGTAATGGGTAATTCAAATAATTGGCAACAATTCTCTATGATAGATGTTCCAATTTTAACTTTTTCGGGTACAGAAGAAACCGATAATTATCTTCATTTAGATTTACTCGAAGAAAAAGCTAAGAAATGCCCTGATTTTGAATACAAATACATAAATGAAGCAAATCACTTTTATATGAATAAAGAGAAAGATATTAGTGAATTAATATTAAATTGGATAAGAGGGAGAAAAAAATGGAAATAAAAGAGAATTATAATAGTAGTGTTGAATCAGCATTTGATAGATATATAAAAGAATTATATAAACTTAAGACTGAGAACGATAAAATAGCAGAAAATGTCGCTAAAAAAGGATTAGAAGAACTTGGTATGACAAGTTATACTCCGCATAGCAATTCCTTAAGAATAAACTCTTTGGGTATAAATACAGAATGGGGCTTAATAGTTGGAATTTGTATATTAATCGCATGTTGTGGTTTTTTGCTTAATCATTTTGCTGGTATACCAATGTATATTGGTGGATTAGCATTCTTCTTAGCCGGTTTATTTGTCGGTTTAAACGTCCCAATCTTTGGTTTGATATTCTTATTCTCTCATGGAGCTACTGGTCTATTTCTTTTACTATCATCATTCTTCGTTAGAATAGGTGAAGAATCTGCTGATTTCCTTGAAATATTCCATAACCCGGTCTTTTCTGATGGGGGAATACCTAATAATTTGAAATTATACATTGAAACAACTGTTGCCCTTCTAATCATTGCATTTGTATATACAATTCTTCATAATCTAAGCCCTGTACTAAGAAATAATAAAAAACATATGATAATAATATTACTATTATTCTTCATAGTAATATTGTTAACAGGACTAGCTCCAAGATTCTTTCCTTACTTAATTCAATAAAAGGCTGTTAATCAGCCTTTTGTTATGTCTGTAACTATTATAAACCTAAAATCCTATGTTATAATTAATACGAAAGGTTAAGATAATATGAAATATCGTACAGATAAATATGGTAACAAGATATCGGTTTTAGGATATGGTTGTATGCGTTTTACAGGAAAGGGTATGAAGCTTGATTATAATAAAACTGAAAAAGAATTATTGGCAGCATATAATGCCGGTGTTAACTACTTTGATACAGCTTATATATATCCTGGTAGTGAAGAATTATTAGGAGAAGTATTAGAAAAAAACAATATACGTGATAAAGTAAATATAGCTACAAAACTTCCTCATTATATGATTAAATCTCGTAGAGATTTAGATAAATACTTTAACGAAGAATTAAAAAGATTAAGAACAGATCATATTGATTACTACTTAATGCATATGTTAACAGATCTTAAAACTTGGGAAAGATTAAAAGAATTAGGTATAGAAGAATGGCTTCAGGAAAAGAAAGATAAAAAACAAATTAGACAAGTTGGTTTTTCTTATCATGGTAACTCTGATATGTTCTGTAAACTAATTGATAGCTATGATTGGGATATTTGTTTAATCCAATATAATTATTTAGACGAAAACTCCCAAGCAGGAAAAACAGGACTTCATTATGCGGCTTCAAAGGGAATACCCGTTAATATAATGGAACCACTAAGAGGGGGGAGATTAGTTAATCAACTTCCTGATAAAGCTAAAAAACTATTTGCTGATTATGAAAAGAAAAAAACACCTGCCGAATGGTCATTCAGTTGGTTGTGGAACCAAAAAGAAATACTATGCGTTTTATCTGGTATGAACTCTTTAGAAATGGTTAAAGATAATACCGAGTATGCTGATAGAGCAGAAATAGATAGTTTTACCAAAGAGGATAAAGAATTATTACAAGAAGTCGTAAAAGCTATAAATGAAAAAATGAAAGTTCCTTGTACTGGTTGTCGTTATTGTATGCCGTGTCCAAGAAAAGTAGATATTCCTGGTACTTTCTCGGCTTATAATAAGTATTATACAGATAGCAAGTTTGTAGCTTTAAAAGAATACTTAATGTGTACTGCTTTAAGAAAAGATTCAACTAGTGCTGCTAATTGTATAGAATGTGGTAAATGCGAACAGCATTGTCCACAGAAAATAGAAATTAGAAAAGAATTAAAAAAAGCTCGCAAGAAATTAGAAGGTCCTATTTATAAAATAGGTAAGAAAATAATTAAATTATTTATGAAATATTAATTTATAAGAGATAGATAAGTTCTATCTTTTTTGGTTGTAAATAAAAAATTAATAAGTTATAATTGAATATATAATAAGGGAAGTGGGCTAGATGAAGGTAGTACTAATGGACGATGCAAAACTGGTTGAATTAATTTTACCAGGAGAAGTATACGGTAATTATTGGATTGTTAATACTCAAAAAGAAAATCTTGTTAACATCGAAGCTATTGATGGCGCTTGGGTACTAAAAAGTAATAGTGATATGAAAATCTTCAGAAATGGTAATCCCTTAACAGATGTTCATATAGAAAATGAAAAATTTTATACAATAAAAAATACAACTACAGGCAAGTCATATGTAATATACGTTTGCCCTATTTATGATGAAAATGCTATTCAGTTAAATATTACATTAGAAGATAATAGTAGTTGGTATATTGGTAATAATATCGCCAAAGACTATACCGCTGCTTTTAACAATATTATTTCTTACGAACAAAATGGATTTGCTCGTAACCAATTAAAACTTACTTATAATGATGGTAAATATACTATCTATAATTTAAATCCTCAAATACCTATGTATATAAATGGTGTATTATCAGAAGCAGAGGAACTAGAATATGGAGATACAATATTTATTCTAGGATATAAACTATCTTTAATAAGAGATATATTCTATATGAATAATCCTAATAAACTTGTCAAATACGATGCTAAATTCTTTACTACAAGAATAATTCCCGGATTAGATTATTCTAAAATACCAACAGAACCAGATCCTCAAATAGAAATGTATAAAAAAGAAGATTATTTCCTAAAACCACCTCGTTTTGACGAAAGAATAGAAGAGAAAACTTTAGAAATAGATCCCCCTCCAGCTGCTCAAAATAAAGAAGAAATGCCAGCTATGCTACAAATGGGGACTATGTTAATGACTGGTATGACATCTATTACCACTGGTGTTACAGCTTTAATAACAGTATTTAATAATGGAATGAGTTTAGCTCAAGCATTACCATCATTAATAACAGCTTTAGTAATGATGTTAACAATGTTAATACTTCCTTTGGCTACTAAGATATATACTAAACATCGTAAAAAAGTCTATGAAAGAAAAAGACAAGCAACATATAGTGCTTATGTAGATCGTAAAAGAGAAGAATTCTTAACAGAGATTAAAAGAGAACAACAACTACTTATTGAAAAATATATACCTTTAAAAGAGGTTGCAGACATTATTTTGTATAAAAAACGTAATCTATGGGAAAAGAATCTTAATGACTATGATTTCTTATCACTAAGACTTGGTATAGGAGCTATACCACCATTCTTTAAAGTATCATATCCAGCTGAACACTTCTCAATGGAAGACGAAGATAATCTAATGGGATATCTAAGAGACGTAGAAAAAGAAACTAAGATGTTAGAGAATGTTCCCGTTACTTATTCTTTTAAAGAAAAATATGTAACAGGTTTAATAGGATCTAAAAATGTTGTTAACCCTTTTCTAAAAGGATTACTACTTCAAATGATAGCTTTTCATGGCTATGATACTTTAAAAATTGTAGTATTTACTAATGATAGAAATACTAGATATTGGGGAGATATAATAGATTCTCCATATTTCTGGGATGATCAAAAAAGTATTAGATACTTTGGTACAAACAGTGATGATATCGCTCAAATCAGTTCTAATTTAGAAGAGATGATAGCTGTATTAAAAGAGAATAGCGAAGGATATAGACCATCTGCGGATAAAGAAGGTCCCAAATTGCCTCGTCGTTATGTAATTATTACAGATGATATCGATGCTGTACGTAATGTAAGTATAATAAGAAATGTTTTAGAGTCACCAAATTATCAAGGAATAAGTTTGATAATCTGTACAGATCGCTTAAACTCATTACCTAACGAAGTAGAACACTTCATTTCTGTAGATGAGAAGAGTGGAGGCGTATTTGAAAAGGTACTAGTAGATGATAAAAAGATTAGTTTTATACCAGATTTTATGTTTGGCTCATTAGAAAAATACTCATATGTATTATCTAATATACCAATACCATTAAATGGTGGTAAATTCGTTCTTCCTACTACTTATACATTCTTAGAAATGTATAATGTTTCCAATGTTAACCAATTAAATGCTCTAAATAAATGGAAAGAAAATAATCCTATCAATTCCTTAGCTGCTCCAGTAGGAGTAAACGAATATGGAGAATTATTTAAACTAGACTTACACGAAAAATATCATGGACCACATGGTTTAATAGCAGGTATGACAGGTTCTGGTAAATCAGAATTCATCATTACTTTCATACTAAGTATGGCTGTTAATTACCATCCTGATGAAGTTCAATTCGTTCTTATTGACTACAAAGGTGGAGGCTTAGCTGGAGCCTTTGAAAATAGAGAAACAGGATTAAAATTACCGCATCTAGCTGGTACCATTACCAACTTAGATGTAAACGAAATAAATCGTTCCCTAGCTTCTCTACAAAGTGAATTAAAAAGGCGACAAGCTGAGTTTAATAAAGCTCGTGATGCTGTAGGTGAATCAACAATAGATATTTATAAGTATCAAAGATACTATCGTAATGGCCAAGTTCAAAAACCTATTTCTCACTTGTTTATAATTTCTGATGAGTTCGCTGAGTTGAAAGCTCAACAACCAGATTTCATGAGTGAGTTAATATCAACAGCTCGTATTGGTCGTTCCCTAGGAGTACACTTAATACTTGCTACTCAGAAACCTAGTGGTGTTGTTAACGATCAAATCTGGTCAAACTCCAAATTTAAAATATGTTTAAAAGTTCAAGATAGATCTGATAGTCAAGAAATGATTAAAAGACCTGATGCTGCTTCTATAAAAGAAACTGGTCGTTTCTTCCTTCAAGTAGGTTATGATGAATACTTTGCTTTAGGACAATCAGCATGGACAGGGGCTCCATATTATGAATCAGATGTACGTAAAAAGAAAGTAGATAATTCTATCGCCTTTGTAAACTATTTAGGTGTACCATTTAAAACCGTTGATGATGGTAAGAATGGAGCTGTTGGTGTACTAAAAGGTGAAGAATTACCAAATATTATGAAATACCTAGTTGAAGTAGCAAAAAAAGAGAATATTCATGTTAAACAATTATGGCTTAATGCTTTGCCACCAATTATTTACATTGATGGTTTAAAAGAAAAATATGAGTTTAAAAAAGTCGATTGTGATATAAATCCAGTAATTGGTGAATATGATGCTCCTAGAAAACAATTCCAAGGATTATTAACTATGCCAATAACTAGAAATGGTAACTGGATAGTATATGGTGTAGCAGATAGTGGTAAAGATATAGTTTATTCATGTATTACTACATATCGTCCAGAAGAATTAAATATGTATCTAATGGACTTTGGTACAGAAACCTTAAGAATATATCGTAAAGCTCCTCAAGTAGGAGATGTTATACTTCAAAATGATACCGATAAAATCGTAAACTTACTAAAAATGATTTCAGCAACAATAGAAACTAGAAGAAAACTATTTGCTGATTATGGTGGAGACTACATATCATATTGTAAAAGTAGTGGTAAAATACTACCTAATATAATAGTTGTATTAAATGGCTTTGAGTTATTCTATGAAAACTTTGGGGATTCCTTATTTGATGCTTTAGTTACAATAACTCGTGATTGTATAAAATATGGTGTATACTTCATACTTAGTTGTGCGTCTTCAAATGGTATTAGAAGTAAACTTGCACAATATCTACCTAATCACCTTGTACTACAGATGTCTGATAAATATGATTATTCAGCATTACTAGCAAGATCAGCGGTAATTCCATCAAATATATTAGGACGTGGTTTATGCTTGCTGGATTCTGTTTATGAATTCCAAAGTGCAGTACCTACCGAAAAAGAAAAACTTAATGAATTCGTATCAGAAAAGATTAAAGAATTAGCATCTAAGTATAAAACAATGGCTCCAAAAGTACCTGTTTTACCAGAAATAGTAACTATAACAGAATGCTCAGGGTCATCAAATGGTCTTACTGCTTTCCCAATAGGTATCGAAAAAGAATCTTTGGAAGTTAGAACAGTAGATATAACAAAATATCCAGGTTATATGATTACAGGTCAAGATTCAGAACTCTTAAAACCATTCTCTAACATGATGGTAAAACAGTTTGCTAATTTGTTAAATAAAAATGTCTACGTATTTGATGCGGAAAAAATGCTTAGTACCTACGCTTCAGAAGTATCATACTATGACTCTAACATACTAGTTAACTTTAAACCATTTTCAGAATTGCTTAAAAAAATGTATGAAGATTATGAAAAAAGTGGCTTTGATGAAAATTCTCTTTCTTCATATAGCCAATATGTATGTATAATCGCCGGAATGGAGAAGTTCAAGGCCCTATTAGGCGAAGAATATGATAATCTATTTGCTAACTTGGCTAATGCTATAAAAAATATGCCAAAAATAAGCTTTATAATAATAGATAGTATAGATAATATTAAGAAACAAGAGTATGAACAATGGTATCCTAATTTACTAGGTGGAAATAGGGGAATTTGGATTGGTGAAGGTATGGGAGATCAATTGACTCTTAAGTCAACTGTTAGTACAAGATTCCTATCGGCTAAAATTCCTGTCGGCTTTGGCTACTTTGTTGACGGACCTACAACAGTATTAGTCAAACTAATTACCGAACCTGGTGAAGAAGAAATAGAAGTATTATAAGATTGTAACGTCGTTACAATCTTTTTTGTAGAAGAAAAAAGAAACAAATCAAAGCGATAGTAGAATTCCTATTTTTCGTTGACTTTAAAAGTGAGTTAGAGTAAAATTAATACTATAAGAGTGTAGTGAATAGTTAAAATCGGGGGAATACAATTTGGTGTACTAATCAATATATTCTTAATCTACAAAAGGGAGTGTTATTATGAATAATAATTCCTGTTAATAAGAAGACTATTGAAATTATATTCTTATTAAATAAAGCCATTAATGAAATGAGTAATGGTGCGTTTAAAATAACGGACAAATTATCATTAATTAATGCAAAAACAGGTATCATATATGATGTGGAAAGAAGTTTCTTAGAAAATGAAATCATGAATGGTACTAAAATAATATTATTATAAGGAGGTGAAAAAACGATGCAAGACATAACTCAATACAACTCTATGACAATAGAAGAAGTTGCTACTAAATTAAATGACATTTTGGAAAACAAATTTGTTCCTGCTGCAGATGCAATGCACACTTTGATGAACGGCACTATGGCTGAACACTGGAAAGGTGATGCAAACAAAGTGTTCTTAGATAAAGCAAATGCATTCCATGAAAAAGATGTACAAGAAATGCGTGAGAAAGTGGCTATGCATAAAAATCACTATAAGAACGTTGTTGCTTCAGCTGCAGAGGAGACTACAGCTTACAACAAAAAGCAAGGTGAAATGCATTATGATGCTGGTTTAGGAACAACTGATATAGATCCAAATTCAGATGTTGGATCAGGTAATTTACTTATATAGAAGAGGAGGTATATTATGCCAACAGGAACAGAGAGAACAGAGAAATCCAACTTGGCAGCTGATTATAAAAAGGTCGCAGAGTATGCTCAAGCAATGTTCAATGCACTTGTAGAAGGAGATAAGCTAATCGAAGCAAATGTTGATAAAGGGACTATGGAATCCGCATTATCTGGCGAAGGAGCAGGAGCAATACTAGCTCAATGGGAAGAAGTTAAATCAAGATTCATGCCTTTTTATGGAGAATTTGTAGCTTGGGATAGAGCTGGAAAAAACATCGCTAAAAAGAATGCTGAATTTGATGAAACAGTATCACACGTTGGAGATTCAGGCAGCCAAGCTGTTTAATAATAGTACTGTGAGCTATCACAGTACAATATAAATAAAAGATATAACCTATCTTTTATTTATATTGTACTAATGTACTTATAAAGAAAGGAAGATTTATATGGCATATACTTTTGCAGTTGATACTACAAAAATGGATGATCTTAGCGAAGCTTTAAAGAATACAGCAGACGCTATACCCGATGAAACGGATGGAATTTATTCTGACATTGATAACATGGGTAATTCTGCATGGCAAGGAGATAGCTATAATGCCTTTAAAACTGGGACAGACAGTTATAAAGCTGCCCTAGGAACTTTGCCCGAGGTTGTTCAAGTGTTCTCTGAAGCCTTAAAGGATCCGTTAAAGCCCAATGCAGAAAAAGCTATTCAAGAAGTATCAGAAGCAATTACCGAAATGGCTAGCGAGTGAGGTGATTTAAGTGGGAAAAGAATCATTTACAAGATCAGAAGTACAGAGTGCCATGAATAGTATCAGCGGACATTTTGATGAAGTGGGAAGACTTTACAGCGAAGCTGATAAAGAAATGACATCAAACTTAACCACGCCGGATGGCGCAATGTATGGTGATGGAGCAACAAAGTTTTTGGCTGCATGGGATGAAAACTCAGGAACGTTAGATGATTTTATTAAATCATTTGACACGTGGGCATATGCTGTCGGTAAGATAAATACCCAATTCTATCAATTCGATGCTGGCGTGTACAAAGTTAGAGATAATGCGCCAAAGGGGAAAGACGCTGAAATCATTAGCACGGCAAGAGCATTCCATACCACCGCGTTAAAAACCACAAGCGGCCAAGCTGGATTTAATGAAGCACAAGCCGCATATGAAAAGGCATATAAAGACGGCGAACCTATGAAATACTATGATGAAAATGGTGTGCCATATACATCGATTAAAAGAATTGAAAATGGTAAAATTGTGGAAGATAGAGTATACAAGAATGAAGATGGTGAAGAAAAATACAAGGTAGAAGAACACTGGGACTGGGATAAAGAAAAAGGAGAATTCGCCTCCAGTAATGAGTATTATATAGGTAGAAGTAAAACGAATAACAAAGAAGAATTTGACGACGAGTATTATAAAACGTACGGAGATGAAATATCAGATTATTACCATAATAAATACATGCAAAAATATTATGCAGGGGAATTGACTGAGGAAGAAATGAACGCCATCCCTCCACAAGTTAAAGACGAAGTAATGAGAAGACTAAAACAAGACAAAGAAATGATAATGGCAGTCAATAATGGGGGTGATGTTGTATTCGATGAAAATGGAAATATAACAGATATAGTTTACTATGATAAAGATTACAATCAGTATAGAATAACTTACGGTCAAGACGAAAATGGGCAACCAATAGTAACGTATACAGGGCCAGATGGTGAGATAGATGAAGAAGCCTTTAATACAGCATTAGAAGCACTTGGAAAGACGAACAAACCGCCTTTACGAACAGGCAATGGTATTATAGGTGGAGACGGTACAGCAGAAAACCCAGTAGTAGAAGTTACTAATGGAAACATATATGAAATTGTTACAGAAGGAGATGTCGCAAAGATTACAGCTAATGGCAAAGAATACACTGCACAGTTTAATTCTGACGGAACAGTAACGTACACAGACAGCGATGGGAATGAAGTAACTGATGAACGATTAAAAAAAGGTCTCACAGATGCTATGTATGGTTTGGATGAAAGAAACAAAGCTAGGGCAGGAGTAATAGAGAAAGACGAAGAAGCTACAATAACATATACCCAAAATGATGATGGTACAGTAAAAGTTGAAACCATAAACGACAAAAAACATAGCGAGGAAATAATTTCATACGATGAAGATGAAAAAATAAAAACAAGACATAAGACTACGTATCATGATAACAAACTATATCAGGAACAAGATACTTGGTATGACAAAAATGGCAA
>CADCFX010000030.1 GCA_902800945.1 uncultured Erysipelotrichaceae bacterium
CAATAATAGAAAGAGGATAAAAATGAAATTATATAATACATTAACAAGAAAAATAGAAGAGTTTATTCCCTACGAAGAGGGAAAGGTAAAAATGTATACTTGTGGTCCGACAGTATACCATTATGCTCATATAGGAAATATAAGAAGTTATATCGGGCATGATATTTTAGACAAAACACTAAGATATTTAGGATATGAAGTTACTAGAGCTATGAATATTACGGATGTGGGTCATTTAACTAGTGACTCTGATTCTGGCGAAGATAAGATGGAAGTCGCTCGCAAAAGAGAACATAAAACATCCATGGAAATAGCCGATTTCTATACCAAAGCGTTTTTTAAGGACCTGGACAAGCTTCATTGCCGTACACCTGAAATTGTATCTCCAGCCACTGAGAATATTGATATGTATATAAAAATAATTGAAAAGCTAATCAAAGATGGCTACGCATATCTTTCTGGAGGGAACGTTTATTTCGATATTAGTAAATTAGATGATTATTATGTTTTGACTAATCATAAAGAAGATCAAATGGTAGTTGGCGTTCGTGAAGGGGTAGAAGAAGATGATAATAAACGCAATCAAGCCGACTTTGCTTTATGGTTCACAACATCCAAATTCGAAAACCACGAATTACAATGGGACTCTCCTTGGGGAAAAGGATACCCGGGATGGCATATCGAATGTAGTGGAATATCTATCAAATATTTAGGTGAACATTTGGATATTCATGGCGGAGGTGTTGATAATATTTTCCCTCACCATACCAACGAAATAGCTCAAAGTGAAGCTTATTTAGGACATAAGTGGTGTAATTACTGGTTCCATAACGAACACTTATTAGATGAAACAGGTAAGATGAGTAAAAGTAGGGGGGAATTCCTAACAGTAAGCTTATTAGAGGAAAAAGGCTATGATCCATTAGCTTATCGATTTATGGTACTAAGTTCTCACTATCGTAAACAATTAGTCTTTACTTATGAAGCTTTAGAACAATTTCAATCTACTCTAAACAAACTTCGCAACAAGATAAATAATATCAAAAAAGATGGCGAAATAGAGGAAAATAAATATAACGAGTATAATGAAAAGTTCAAAGAAGAACTTAGCAACGATTTAAACACTTCGAATGCTCTAACAGTCCTTTATGATTTATTAAAAGATACCGAAGTAAATGGTAATACTAAATTAAGGCTAGTAACCGATTTTGACAAAGTATTAAGCTTGGATTTAATTAAAGAAGATGAAAAATTAGATAAAGATTTAGAAAAATATATTTTAGCAAAAATAGAAGAAAGAAATGAAGCTAAAAAGAATAAAGACTACTTGTTAGCGGATTCTATTAGAAATGAATTGTTAGAAAAAAACGTAATGATTAAAGATACTAGAGAAGGAACAACATACGAAATAATAAAATAGAAAGAGGATTTATATGAAAAAGAATTTATTTGCTATATCAATGATGACATTAGTAGGATTATATGTCTTACTATCCGTAATTATTGTAGGTTTATTTATAGTATTAGAGTTGCCAGTTCATCAAGGGATATTAATTAGCATCATAGTAATAGTAATTCAGTTTTTAATATCGCCATTTCTTACGGACTTAAGTATGAAATGGTTTTACCATGCTAAATTTGGTGCAGAATTACCAGACTATTTAAATAAATTTATTCAAGAAGAGTGTACTAAATATAATATGAAAACACCTCGTATCGAATATTGACAAGAGGTATATTTGACTTACTTACAGAGGAAGAAGTATTAGCAGTTGTTGGACACGAATTAGGACATGTTACCCACTACGATATGTTATTCATGACAGCCGCAGCTTTAGTTCCATTAGTCTTATACTATATATATGAAGTTTGCTCAAGCAGCAATTCTGATAACGATAGCAAAGTTGGCCAAGCTAAAGCCGTTGCTAGTATTATTGCCTACGTATTATATATAGTATCACAATATATTGTTTTATGGTTATCCAGAACAAGAGAATACTATGCAGATGATTTCTCAATTAAAGAAACCCAAAATCCTAATGCATTAGCTAGTGCTCTTGTTAAAATTGGTTTCGGCCTTGTTACAAGCGACGAAGCAAATATTCCTGACGATGATAATAAGAAAAAAGCATCTACCAAGAATATCGGTGCTCTTGGAATCTTTGACGCCAAGACGAGTAAATCATTAGTAGTATCAACTAATAACAATATTAATAACAAAGAACTAATAAAAAACTCTATGAAATGGGAAATGTGGAACCCTTGGGGCTTCATTTGCGAATTAAATTCAACTCATCCTTTAATATCAAAGAGATTAATTAATATTTCAGCTCATTCTAAAGAGTACCAACAAGAACCATTTATTACATTTGATTTAGTAAAACCAGAAAGCTATGTGGACGATTTCCTAATAGAACTATTAATAAGCTATGCACCAGTTCTTACTATTTTAATAGGTATAATCCTAGCCTTCGCTATTGAAAATGGGCGAAAAAATACTTTGTTCATAGGAGGAACTCTAGTACTTACTGCTATATTATGCTATATCAAATTCAAAAGAGCCCATAAAGGCGGGTATCAAGATAATAAAATAGCCAATTTATTAGGAGAGGTAAAAGTATCTAATGTTACCTCAGTTCCTTGTATACTTGAAGGTAATGTAATCGGTCGTGGTAATCCGGGATGTATATTTAATGAAGACTTTGTTCTTCGTGACGAAACAGGTATCATCTTCTTAGATTATAACCAACCATTAACTGTTGTTAATAAAATATTTGCTTTATTTAAGTCTAAAGAATACATGGATAAGAAAATTAAAGTAAAAGGCTGGTATAGACGTTGCCCCGTTCCATATGTAGAAATATTTGAAATGGAAGTTGATGGCAAAACAAAAAAAATATATACTTATTATGTTGCTATCGCTGCAATGATTATAATGTTGTTAATAGGCCTATTCTTGGTTTATGCAGGACTATAAGAGACTTCAGTTCAACGAACTGAAGTTTTTAATTGTTTTTATCGAAAACCTAGTAGTTAAAAAGTTGTATTATCATAATCTTTTTGCTATTCTATACAAAAGAGGGGATAACATGTTGGAAAAAATACTATCAGAAGAATACAATGAAGATACCGTAAAAGAGATTATAGAAGGATACTGCAAACGTATTACATCCTTTAGAATTAACAGTCTTCATCCAGCCTCAAATCCTTTAAAAGAATTAGATGCCCATAATATTAAATACGAACAGATTTCTTGGTATAATAATGCTTATATTATTTTAAATAACGAAGAAAAAATAAGAGAATTAAAGTGTTACGAAGAAGGAGACATTTATTTACAAAGCTTATCTTCAATGCTACCACCACTAATTTTAGCTCCTCAAGTAGGAGACCAAATACTAGATATGACAGCCGCACCAGGATCCAAAACAAGCGAAATAGCAGCACTAACTAATAACCAAACGTTAATAACTGCTGTTGAAAAAAATAAACAGAGAAAAGAAAGGTTAAAATATAATCTAAATAAACTAGGAGTTCAAAAATGCAACATTATTCAAGCGGATGCGCGTCATTTAGATGAATGGTATCGTTTTGATAAAATCCTTTTAGATGCCCCATGTTCTGGAAGTGGCACTTTAGAAGATATTAAAAGTTTTGATGAAGATTTATATCATAGAATTACAAACCTCCAAAAAGAATTAATAGATAAAGCAGTAAAACTATTAAAAGAGGGGGGAGAATTGGTATATTCAACATGTAGTATCCTAAAAAATGAAAATGAAGATATAATCAACTACATTTTAGCGAATAATAATCTAGAATTAGTTAATATACCAAAAGATAATTACAAAGAGATTAATCTTTTGCCTAGTACTATAAAAGAAGCTTTAAAAGTGAAGCCAACAAAATACTATGAAGGTTTCTTTGTTTGTAAATTAAAAAAAGTATCCAATAGATAGAAAAAGATGTATTATATTATCAGAAAAGAGGAATATTATGAAAAAATACTTAAGTTATCTAATTACAATAGTAATAGCATTTATACTATATTATCTGCTATTACCACCAATCAATTTGCATAGTGCTGGTTTTTACTTCTATATAATAATAGTACTAGTAATATTTATGCTTAATTACAGCTTATTCAGTATTACTAATAATAGTAATGAAATAATGGAATTACTATTCAATAAAAGGAAAATAAAAACAATTGGAGGAGTATCTGACAAAGTATATAAGATTTGTTTAGGAATTATTGCTACAATAATAATTGGTGGCTTTATAGTAAATTTTATTTGTTCACCAATATTCAATGCCAAGAGTTATCATAATCGTATAAAAGTTGATGAGACAGGAGACTTTGTTAAAGATGTTAAAGAAGTAGATTTCAAATCTCTGCCATTACTTGATAGAGAATCATCAGAAGTGCTTGGAGACAGAGTAATGGGGCAGATGAGTGAATGGGTAAGTCAATTTGATGTATCAAATATGTATACACAAATAAACTATAATGATGATATAGTAAGGGTTACTCCATTAACATATGCTGATGGAATAAAATGGTTAACCAATAGAAATGAAGGAATCAAAGGCTATATAATTGTTAATAGTGTTAATGGAAAAACTCAATTAGTAAAACTAGATAAAGGAATGAAATATGTACCAAGTGCATTATTTAACGATAAAATGGAAAGAAGACTAAGATTCAAATATCCAACTACAATATTTGATAACACATCTTTTGAGATAGATGAAAAAGGAAATCCTTATTACATAATAACAACGGTTGACTATACAGCAGTAGGACTAAAAGAAAAAGTAACAGGAGTAATAATATACGATCCTATTACTGGTAAATCAAAGAAATATAAAAAAGAAGATATACCTAGGTGGGTTGATATAGCTTATTCAGCTGGTTTAGTAATTGAACAGATTGATGACTGGGGAACTTATAAAAAAGGTTTTTTCAATAGTATATTTGGTCAGAAAAATGTAGTAAACACTACAGAAGGCTATAATTACCTAGCCATGGACGATGATATTTATCTATATACAGGAATAACTAGTGTAGTATCAGACGAATCAAACCTAGGCTTTGTATTATCTAACATGCGTACTGGCGATACCAAGTTCTACAAAGTAGCAGGAGCAGAAGAATATAGTGCTATGAATAGTGCTGAAGGTCAAGTACAAGAAAAAGGCTATAAATCAACCTTCCCATTATTGATAAACCTAAATGGGAAACCAACTTATTTAGTAAGCTTGAAAGATTCGAACGGTCTTGTAAAAATGTATGCCTTCATAGATGTTGTGGATTATCAAAAAGTAGTTGTTACAGACAGTTCAAAAGGAATAATCACTGCAAAAGATAATTATTTAAAAGGAACTAAAACTGAAGTCAAAGATGATGAATTAGAAAGAGAAAAAATAATAGTTGATAGCCTTCATACAGGAATTATTAACGGATATACATATTATTTTATTGAATCAAATAACAGAAAATTTAAGGTAAGTATCAGCCTTAACGAAAATTTGCCATTTTTAAAGGTTGGTGATACAATAGACATCGGCTATTACAAAACGAAGGGAAATGTAATAGAAATCGAAAAAATATATTAAAAATCCATTAAGATAAGGGGGAATATAAAATGGGTATTATAGAAAAGGTTAAAAAAGCTGCTGAGGTAGCTGGAGAAAAAGGTAAAAGGGTAGCTGCGACAACTGGAATAGTGTTTACGATGGCAGCCACAGGTGTTGGATGTAGTAAAACGCCAGCACCACAAGCAGCAACTGAAGCTACAACAGATGCAGCTGAAATAGCAGCAGAAGCTGAGCAAGCAGCAGCTGATGCAACAGCAGCAGAAGCAGCAACAACAGAAGAGGCAGCTAATACAGCAACAACAGAAGAAGCTAAAGATGATGGAAAAGTTATTATAGACGGCAAAGAATATCAAAAAGAGACAATTGATGATGTAGAATACTTAACAATTGAACAAGGCGGGGAAAAACAATACTATAAGTACAACAAAAAGCAAGAGCTTGAATTAGTTATCGTTAAAAGTGTTGTTGAAGATAAGGTTTTCCCATACTATAACGATGGACAAGCAGCCACATATGCTAAAACTCTATACGTAACCGAGAATAGAGCTGTATATGTAAATGAAAACATAGGAAAAGTTGAAGAGGATTTAAGAAAAAACGGAGATCCAAGTGGTTTAACCTATTACGATAAAGAAGGAAACAGAATAGGATTCGTTTCTTACGCGTATTGGGGAGATGGCAGTAAATATATTAAATACGTATCAGAGGATGGCAAAACGATTGTAATCGCTCTAATTAACCAAAATGATTATTATATCAAGGAAGATATTGAAGGCCAAATACAATATGTTACAGTGGATGATAAAGGACATAGAAATGCAAGCAGTCAGGAAGCATTTGATAAATTCTATGATACACACTATTACACAGAGGTAGACGCCGAAAGTCAAGAATTTAGTTTTGATTTCTTTACAAAAGAAAAGACAATGTTTACTGTAAAAGAAACATACGAAGGAAGTCATATCACTAAAAGAGTATATAATAACTCGGAATTAGGTACCGTATTAAAGGAATACAACAAAGAAGGAAAAGAAGAATACAGAGAATACTATAATACATCCGGTGAATTAATAGGTGAAATGCATTTTAGACGTAATGGTGACGCTATATATCGTGTTTATTACAAGGGGGATATCCCGACTGCAGTGCTACTTAAAGAGCCAAATGGCGACTATTATGCATATGATATCGTTAATGGAACAGTTGAAAAGACAATTGCCGATACAGAGACTACCGAAACAGCTTCATTGGGTGAGTATAATGTAGAAGCAGACAAGTATTTTGCAGATGAGCGTCATTTGGAAAAAGAAAAGCCAGCAAGAAAAACAACCGATGAAAAAGTTGAACAAGCTGAAGCAGGAACAACAGCTACTCCAGCTGAAAATACAGCAGAAGCCGCAACAACAGCTGATACTGCTCAAGCTCAACAAGCTGATGCCGGAAAAACCGCTGATGCTACTCAAGCTCAACAAGCTGATGCAGCAACAACTGCAGATACTGCTCAAGCTCAACAAGCTGATGCTGGAAAAACTGCTGATGCAACTCAAAGTCAACCAGCAGAAAATACTGCTGAAGAACATAAAGAACTTACGCCAGAAGAAGCATATGATATGTGGTTAAAAGGCATTACAGGTAGTGATGATGAAAATACAGAAGAAAAAGTTGAACAAGCTGAAGCCGGAACGACAGCAGCCACTCAAGCCCAACAAGCTGATGATGGAAAAACAGCTGATGCTGCTCAAACTCAAGCAGCAGAAGCCGCAACAACAGCTGATACTGGGGCAAAAGCAGAAGAAGCAACAGCTACTGAAACTATATCAGTTGAGGAAGCAAGCAAGTTCGTACAAGATTATTGTGTTTACATAGAAGCCGTTGACGGTATGGAACTTGATGATATTTTTGCAAGAGCCATTGATGGCTTTGAAACAGCTTGCTCATTCTTAAAAGGAAAAGAAACTACATTTACAACTTCATCAGGTACCAAAACGATATCTATAACACAAGTAAATGATGATGCAATAAAAAGAACAGCCGAACTTGTACTTGGAGTTTACTACTCATTACCTGAAGATTATGACAAAGGCGATAATGCCGAACTAGGTGAGACAATTGCTAGTTTAGGAAATAACGAGGCTGTAGATGCATATGCTGAAGAAAACTTCTGTGGTATGAATGACGTTCAACCAGAAGAACCAGCAAAACAGCCAGCAGATAATGCTCAAGCAACAGAGGCTACCCAAACTAAAGAGGAGCCTGTAAAAGATGATCAAGCCAAATCAGAGCAACCAGCAAATGCTGTAGGTACACAAGTTGGATCTAACTATGATGAAGGAAAGAATAAATATTTAGTAGAATTATCTGCAGCAACACTTAAAGACTTAGATGGTTACTTAGCTTCTGGAAATAAAGATAACGTTACTGAAAAAACTTTACCAGATTTAATAGGACTGATAGACGCATTGATGTTCAATCAACCATATTATGATTGCTCACTAGCCAACTTAAATAATGAAAGTGCAAGAATAGTTGCTGATAATATAATTGCTGCGTATACAAAAATCAGCGGAGGACAATACATTGTCGAGGGCGGCATGAAATCAGGAGCTTCCCTATTCGACAAGAAATATCAATATGCAATACCATACTTATCAGGAGATCCTTCTTCATTTGTAGATGCTGGTCGATATGTACAAGCGACTGTTAGTACAGAAGAAATAGTAGACAAATTTGGTGAGATTAATCCTGATGTTAAAAATCTTCTTATTACAGCTCGTATGGACATGGCTGCTAACGTTGGAACTAGTGCTTATCAAAGCAAAACCCTAGAATGGATACGTCAACTAATATACTTAGTTTATGGAAATAATATAAATGGAGTTGTAATCAACGCTGACGATAACAATACCAGAGATGCCGTTGTATCATACATATTTAATCTTTGCGATGAAAACCAACAATTGCTTGATGCAATGGATGAAGACACCGCTGATAAACTAAATAAACTAGGATATAAACCAAGCGAAAAACAAGCATCTCTTAAACATGGTACTCAGTACATAATAACAATTCCTTTTTGCTAAACTTAATAATTAAAGGTGGAAAAATTTCCACCTTTTCTTTTTTTTGAAAACATGCTATAATCACTCAGTATGGTAAAGGTAGTGTTTTTATGAAAAGAAAAATACAACTCTCCCAAAAGAGAGTGTTTATGTTTGCAATAATGCTTATAGTAGTATTGTTATCAACAATGACTATCCCTACTAAAGAAGAAAATCTCATCGCAGTCGATGATATTCCGTATTATGAAGGAAAATATAATACTGTTAATAATGTTGCTAACATAATTGATAAGATAAAAAAAGAAGATATATTAATCTCTCCGTTCAATACTAATTCAACATTAGCAGGATTATACACCATCAATAGCGAACTAGAACAATACTTTAAAGATAACAAAGAAAATGTAAGTAATAACTATTTATCAAAAATGACCAAGTACAATAAGAATATAAAAAAGAAAAGCAAAAAAGAAGAATTTTACGAAAAACACGTTCAAAAGTTTTATAACAAAAAATATGATAGAATTACATTACAATCACTCAGTAAAATAGGAAATATAGAAAAAAGAAATATAATAGATGTATTAAATATTATTCAATTAGCTAAAGAATCATTGACTAATAAATATATCACTCTTGATCAATTAAAAAAATATAAACCAAGAGAAAATGATTATAATATTAATAATCAAGCTCTAGTAGATAAAATAAATACCATTGTTTGGGATTATAACCTATATATTAAGAAAAACTATATAATAAATATATCAAGTTTATATTATGATAAAAAATATAAAGATTTTTCTGCTAATTATCTACAAGAAAAGTATGCAATAGATACTCAAGCAGTTAATACTCAAAACTATAAATTAATAAATGAGTATTTATATAATACAAGTAATAAACAAGTCAATTATATTGTAGATGAAAATGATACTCAATACGAATCCCTTATTGCTAGTTCATTTGTTTTTAACTATAAATGGGATGATATAATTGCTAGTAATAAAAACACTTATGAAGACTTTTATATAAATGACAATATTGTTCCAGTAGAAATGCTTAATTTTACCGCAACTAATTACTTAGAAAATGATATGGCCCTAGGTTTTATAAAAGACTATGAGAAAAGCATTTATTCCTTCGTTGGTATATTACCTAAGCACGATACTGGACTTAGCTCAATAAACTTAGAAGAGTTACTCAATAGTCGCGTAGATATAAATGTTAATATAAGCATTCCTAAGTTTTCATTAACAGACTCTAACAATATTCTGCCAATTACAAAGTTGAAAACAATATCACTTTCTAGTAAAGATTCGTCTATAATTTTAGATAAATTCTATCAAAAAAATACTTTTAGCTTTAAAGAAGCAGGTACATATGATTTTGAATCTAAAATGATAGTTGAAAATAATATTGCTACACTAGCGTCTGTAGATAACATAGTATTTAACCATCCATTCTATTTTATGATAATTGATAACGAAAATAACAGTGTTTTATTAGCTGGTAAAATAACTAATCCTAGTTTATAGGATTAGTTATTTTTTCTTTTAGATAGATAGAAAAAGAGCTATTATTATGATATTATAATAATAGGGTGAAGTCTTATGAATAATATAAACAAATTATATACTTACACTAATACTAATAGAACACTTAATCTATTAGAGTTTTATATTGAAAAAATACTAAACCCCATGTCTAAAAAATTGAAATTCATTCCAGATTTTGATTTAACTTCACAAGACTTACTATATACTGCTATTAAATATGTAGGTATTAAAGAGTATGATTATTCTAAAATAGATTCAAAAGAACTAAGTTATTATATTAAACTAAGTAAAGGTTTATCCTTTTTTACAAAACAGAATAAGACTATAAAAACCAAGAAAAACTTAATATCTTATTTAATTAATAATTTATCTACAGGTAATTACCATTATGCCTTGGATCAAGTAGTTTATGTTGGCAACGTTATAATGGATAAAAATTGGCTAGTAAATGTATCTAACTTCTTAATTAATTCCTTTAACTTATCAGATTTAATATCAGAAGACCGTTATAAATTCATATACAAGTTCTTAGAAAAGAATAAAGGGAAGTATTATCTGTACGAATACCATGTGTCTAAAAACAATAGTAGTAAGATTGACTATCATGAGCAATTATTATTATATGACTTATTAAAACCAATTGATCATTATAGTTTTCCTAAACTAAAAAAACTAAATAGTAATCTTAATAAAGAGGGGTATACTCTCTCAGTCAATAAACTATCAATAGACAATTCTAAAGCCAATAAAGAGTATATTAAAAATCTCCCTAAAGATAAACTTGAATTATATTTAAACAATTTATTTAATACCAGTAATCGTCATTGCCTAAAAAATAGAATTAATATGACTGAGACTTATGAGTTACTAAGATCTCTATCTCATGCCTACAAAGAAAATTATAGTCCTAACAAATGTCGTACCTTGTTTTTAATAGATGATAATGGTATTAGGATTGGCCAAAGCTTCGCAAAATACTTTTTAAACTATATTTATGATTTAAAAGCATTACAGAAGAGATATCACTATAATGAATTAAATACAGATTATTTGAAAGTTACCATAATTGATTATCGATCTCACAATTACTTGGGTACCCTAAAAAAAATCTCAGAAGTATCTAGCAAAATAGAAAAACAAAATAGTATTATTAACAGACAAATGAAAAACAACTATACAAATATCGAAATATTAAAACAAAATGCCCACCGTATTAGTAATTCATGCCATAAACTATATACATTGGTAAAGAATAAGAAAGAACTAGAGACAAAATTGATGAAATACGGTGATTATAACAAAGGAGATAAAGAATACCTTCTTAACTATTTAACCAGTTCTATATTTTCATATGATTATACTTACGAAGAAGGGGTACTACATTTAAGCATAAATAACTATAGCTATAATGATACTTTGTTTAAGTTGGATATTGGTATTATCAACTTTAATAATTTTATTAATGATGAAGAAAATCTTCTTCTAAGAACAAGATTCTATAGGGAGGAGGAAGATTCAGATGAATGATGATTTAGTTACAATCGAAAAAAAAGCTACCAATAAATTTGGCATAGCACTATTAATTGTTGTCATTTTAATATTACTTGGTGGCGGAGCTTATTACTATCTAACTAACAAGAACTTAATAACATTTGATTTTAAATTTCCTTGGCAACAAGAGAAAAAGATTGAGGATAATCCTGCTGAAGAAGAAGTTAGTACTCAAAAATCATCTAAACAAAAAAATGAATCGCCATTAGAAAGAGTTCCTGTAGAAATCTCTTCTAATAGCCAGTTTTATAACAACCAGGGAATTTCAGTGCAGGTTGCTAACTGTGAACTAAAGGATAACTCTTATATAATAAAACTAATAGTTGCTAACAGCAACTCCCCAGAAGAATCCGGGCCATTCGTTTTTAAAGTTAGAGCAGTAACTTTAAATAGGTATCAAATTCCCCAAGACTTTACTCTAGCTGTTAATCCGGGAGAAATGATAACCCATGAATTAACACTATCATCTCAGGAACTAGATAAAAACCGTATCAATAGTTTTTCTAAGCTAATTCTTATTGGTGATGTAACTTTTCAAGGCACTACAAAAGGTACAACAATTGGTATCAGCGGGAGTAGTGATAATGGTTCTAACCCAAAAATAAAACCAATCGCCTTACTTGATACCATTAACAGCAATTTAAATATTAGTTATTACAAGAAAGTAGAAACTGATAATAGTACAAAGGTATATTTCTTATTTGAAAACAATAGTGGAAAAAGATATACGTACTATATAAACAGGTTAATGGTAGATGGAAAAGACGTTGATACATCCATTTATAACGAAACAATATATGAACGATCTATTTATATTCCGATAATAGATCTTCCAAAAAGCCTTTTAAGTCAAAATAAAAAGGCTAGAATATCTTTTGTAGTTATGGCGGAAGATAAAAGCATATATAAATCTGTTGAAAAAGAATTTGATTTATAGCTTGATATAAGTATAAAAAAATGCTATCCTAACTAATATCTAGGGGTGTTACTATGAGTAAAGGTTTTAAAGATTTATATAATATCGCTATAGCTTCTAACATTAGTGATTCAATTTCCCCATTTATAAGTACTGGAGAAATCACATGTGTATTATTAAGTGAGAACAATAATATTTACAAAGGGATGAATATTATAGAAGATAACAAAATAAAAGTAACTGCAGAAGAATCAGCCATTGCATCCCTTCTTAGTAGTGGTGACAAAAAAATAAAAAAGATGGTAATCGTAACCGCATTAGGAGAAGTAATAGAACCATCTACACGTATTTTTAACACTATTTTTGATTTATCTGATAATATGGAAGTATTAATAGATGCCAATACACTAGAGTATAAGACAATAGATGAACTAATGCCAGATTATTATGGTACTTTTCGCGTCGAAAAGGAACAATAAGGTTATTTATTCTTGCTAAATAATTAATTATTTGTTATAATCATAAGTGCTTCAAGGAGGAAAATCCGCTGAAAGACCTTTTTATGATTTTCTAGTAAGTAATTTATTGTTAGAAAGGATATATGGAAATGGCAAATTTAATTGATAAGATTAATGAGAAGCATGTAAGAAAAGACATTCCTGAATTCCGTGTTGGAGATACTGTAAGAGTAGACGTATGGGTAAAAGAAGGAAAGAAAGAAAGAATACAGTCATTTGAAGGTTTAGTAGTAGCTAAAAAGGGTGGATCTGTATCTGAGACTTTCACTGTACGTAAGAAATCTTATGGCATTGGTGTAACCAGAGTATTCCCAGTAAACTCTCCTACAATTGCTAAAATAGTAGTAGTTAAGAGAGGATTAGTAAGAAGAGCAAAACTAAACTTCTTAAAGGGAATGAAGAAGGAATACAAAGTAAAAGAAAGAAATGCTTAATAAAACAATACTTATTACAAGTATTGTTTTTATTTTGCTATAACACATGAATTATCATTAGTAATTAGATCCCCCAAAATACTATTCTTATTATATCTTAATGAATAATTTCCCAAAAAATTATTAATATTTGAATCAATTTTATTAAGATAAAAAGTATTAGTTATTAATAAATGATTATTAGTAAAACGACATAAGAACTGATATTCATCCAAAATCTTATTATATTTATTACAATAACTAACAACAATTTTAGTAGTAGCATCATCCATATAGAAATAATTCAAATCTATATTTTCGGTTATTATATCTAACTTATCATTTAAAAAACTATACGTAGAACTTCCCTTGTATAATTCCCAATTAATATAGTCTTTAGCAGGAAAATTGTAAAAGTTATCGTCCGCCATATAGTTACAATTATAAATAATTATATCACTATCATCATTAATAACATTAGTACTATTAATATTTCTACTTATTGTATTAGAGTCTATTATATTTTGACTAGGCAATAAATAATTAGAGAACACTCTATATGCTATAAAGCAAGCTACGACAAGTGCAATTAGAGCAAATATTAAAACGATAAGATCCTTCTTCTTTTTCTTTTTTTCTTTTACTTCTTCAGGATCTTCTCTTACAGTTGTGTCTTTAAAATTAGTTATATCATCTATACTAAAGGTTTTTTCTTCTTCTTCCATTTTCTTTTTCAATAAATCTTTAAGATTAAACGGTTTTTTTGGTTCTTTATAATCATTTACTGTCACCATATTCTGTGTTGGAGCAGCTTTAGTTGGTTGAGGAGGAACAGGGGTGGGAGCAGCTGCTGGTGCTGATGCAGGATTATTCGTTGGCTGAGAAACAGTTGGTTGCGGACTTGGATTTTGATTAAAAATATTAAAAGCAGACTCATCAATTGCACTATGAATATTGAAATTATTGTTTTGTTCATTATTATTATCATTATTCATACTAACTACTCCTTACATTACTACAATTATAACATTATTTTCTAATAAGATACAATTGAAAAAGAGTTATTTACTAAACTTTATAAATAGAGTAAAATACTATTAGTGATGAATAATGAATAATAAAATAAAAAGCTTTATAAAAGAACTGATTCCTTATGTAATAATATTGATTGTTGTAGTATTAATAAGATCTTTTATAGTAACTCCAGTTATGGTTTCGGGAACTAGTATGAGTCCGACATTAAAAGGTAGAGAAATAATGATTCTTAATAAACTAGACAAAAAGATTACTCGATATGAAATAGTAGTATTAGATACAAATCATGAAGATATTATTAAAAGAGTTATAGGACTACCAGGAGAAACCATCTCCTGTGAAAACAATACCATATATGTAAATAGTCGAAAAATAGATGATAAATTTGGATCTGGAGTAACCTCTGATTTCAAAAAAATTACTTTAGGTAAAGATGAGTACTTTGTTTTGGGAGATAATAGAGAAAATTCTCTTGATAGTCGATACTATGGGCCTTTTAAGAAAAAAGAAATAAAAGGAAGCACTAAGTTAATAGTTTTTCCATTCCATAAAATAGGAAAAGTTAAATAGTATTAATAAAAGAATAAAAGGTGTTGATATAAAGTGATATATATATTAATTGCAATAATTATTGTACTAGCAATTAAATATAATGATTTAAAAATAGAGTTAGAATCATTAAAAAAAGCTAATAATAGACTTAATAATGATAATAATTATTGTCCTCATTGCGGCTATGACTTACGTACAAATAAAGAGTTGTCTACAACCGAAAGGGCTATCAATATAAACCAATCGACTCCAGTTACTGCTTCAAAAGTAAAACCTAAAATTGAAATGTCAGAAAAAGAAATAAAGAATAGTACAATTCTTGTAACAGGCGCTGTATTAATACTAATTGCTGCGATAGTTTTTTTAACTTCTACCTGGAATACAACCCTAGATATTGTTAAAACTATAATTGTTTTCCTTATGTTTTTAGTTTTTTTGGGATCAAGCTTCATTGCCGACAAATATCTTCATATAAAACAAACATCAAAAGTATTCTTGTATTTAGCTTTATCTTATTTACCATTAGTCTTTTTATCAGTATCACTATTTCATTTGCTAGGAGATTACTTGTCGATTAATGGCGAGGGAAAGTATATCTATTTGTTTATCTCTTCCTGTACGTTATCCATAATTTACTACTACATAATGAAAAAGAAAAAAGATCTTTTCTTTTCCATAGGTAGTATATTATTTCAAATATTATCCATAATACTATTATCTTTATCTTTCACTTCTAATATTACCTTGGTTTTCATTCTCTTATCTTTATATATTCTTGCTCTTCATTACTTATATGATAAGAAAAACTATTATTTTTCCCAATTAACCCATAATAGAATAAATACTTCTTTGACGATTGGAACAGCCGTAGCATCTTTATTCTTTTTTACAGAATATAATCTATCCATATCTTTAGATTTTAGTTTGATAATCTACCTAATAACAATGTATTTTAATCATTATTACTTGTTGGTAAAAGAAAAAGAGAACCAAGAAATATTCTCCTATAGCGGACCAATTCATATCTTATTAACAATGCTTTTATCAGCTTATGTACTTAATGGGGACTTTGTTACATACCAGTTATTACTAATAACAGGTATAATAATATCTTATTTTATAGATTATAGTTTTAATAATAATAGAATTACTTTAGGGAACTATATTACTTCTAGCATATTCTATATATTAATGTACATTATATCAATCTCCTTTGAAAACGCAATTCCTAGTTACATTCTCATGCTTTTATATGGCTTGCTAGTTCTATTAACTGTTAAACATATAGATAAATATAACATGGAGCTCAGCAATATTGTCTTCATTCCTTTTTATATATTTCTAGTTGATTTGGTCTTATCATTAAAACTAAATGTAGCAATAATTTCTATTATTAGTTTACTAGTACTAGTTATAAGTAATTCATTTAAAAATGATAATGCCCAGCTAGTAAAAAGTTTAAGAACAACTAGTTTTGCATTTACAATAATTGGTTATTTGTTTAATGCAATGAATACTGTACATGGTTATACAGTAATAATTATCCTATCTATAATATATGTTGCGGTTTACTATTCTTTATTTATAATTAACAAAAAGAATATTTATCAAATAACATCTTATACTTTCGTAATAACCTCATTTTTCTTTATTAGTTTAAGTCAACAAGATATAGAATTATATAGTTATATAGTTCCAGCAAGTAGTTTAATTGTATTTCTACTAGAATTATTAGTAAGTAATCCAAGTAGTAAAAAATATCTAAAAACACTATTAATAATAGGTTTAATAAGTTTAATAATTCCAAGCAACTCTTTACTAACGATCGTATTTTACTTAGTTTTAACAATTCTATTTGTATTATTTGTTTATGACAATAAAGAGAGCGAAAACTTATTATATATACCATTATTATCATATAGCTTCTATTGTTTAAATAATAATTACATCGTATTAGGAGTACCAGTTCAATTGTTATTATCAGTTTTATTAATCCTTTACTTATTAAGCTCCTTTGTTCTAACTAAAAAGACTATTTATATACCTTTATCTTTAATACATGTATTTGTTGTTTTAATGACTAATAACTTTAATAAGTATATAGATATATTACTATTAATTATTTGCTTCAGTATCTATTATTATTTTGTAAATCAAGAAAAACATAAAGATATATTCAAGGCAGGATTATATATACTTATTACAATACTAATAAGATTTATAATAAAAGATGTTAACTTAGAATCTATTACTTTACTTAGAGTAGGTACATACGTTATATCGTTCATTTTATTATCAAGAAATATTATTAAAAAGTATTCTTCAACTGATTATAAAATTGCCGAATATGTTGTTTTATCCATTCTTTATCTTTTTGCCATAGGTGTATATGAAACAGAATTAAACGGAATGCTCTTTGTTTTCTTACTTTTAGTATTATCCATATTCGGATATTTAAAAAGATGGGGACCAATCTTCTTAGTTTCTCTTGTCTTTATAATTATTAATACATTTATTTTAACAAGATTATTCTGGCTTTCACTTCCATGGTGGGTATATTTATTATTAGTGGGATCTATACTTATTGCTTTTGCGGTTAATAATGAGTTGCATGAAAAAGAAAACTATAAAAACAAATTAAAAGATATGGCTGATAAAATAGATTTGTAAACCTATTACAAATCTATTTATTATGAGAAAAAAATGAAATATAATAAAATAGAGGTGAATTATATGGCTTATAGATTTTATATATTTAAAGAAAAACTTATTATTTCTTTTTTTAAAACTTTAAGTTTATTATTGTTATTAACGACAATATATATAATATATATTAAAAAAGAAGGTTTATTCCTTCCTCTTATTATTGCTAATTTAGTATTAATAGTTATTAATACTATTATTCCAAGAATAGTAAGCAACAATGTTGAAAAAAGTATTCGAGTAAAAGGAAACTTTATTCTAGATAGTAATAATAATGGCTACATAGTTGATACTTTTGCTAGTACTTTTATAAGAGCAATAATAATGATGGTTATTATAATACTTCTTATCTATATGGCTCCGTTGGGATTAAAAGAATATATTGATTTATTAGATCAAACAGAAGGTTTAAGCTATCTATTTCTATTTGTTGTTTTCTATAATATTCTAATAATAAATGGTTTTATATCTAACATTACATTAAAAAGTAAACAAAACAAAATATTTGCTAGAATTCAAAATAAAGAAATCCCCAATAATATAAAAACAATAGAGCGTATTACTGCTTATAACGACAAATTAGTAGGACTTTATCTTGGCCAAGAAATGGAGTTACTATTCAATACTAAAGCCCCAGAGTTTAAATATCTAATTGACAGCTTACAAAGAAATTACGAAAACAACATTGAAACCGCAACAAGAGATAATGTATATGGTGGTATAAACTACAATAACTGAAGACTAAGAATTTTGTAATAACTTTAAAAAGTGATAAGTATAATAAACAATAGACATAGCAATCTTTCTTATGGTAAAATCACATAAGGAGGATTGAGATAATGAAAAGAGAAAAAACAAAGAATTTAATTGATATTAAAGACCTATCAAAAAAAGATATTGATGATTTAATTAAAGTAGCTAATGATATTATTCAACATAAAGAGAAGTATTCTCATAAATGCGATGGTAAGATATTAGCTACTTTATTTTTTGAACCAAGTACAAGAACAAGATTAAGTTTTGAATCAGCTATGTTAAGATTAGGCGGAAAGGTACTAGGTTTTTCCGAGAGTTCATCTAGTTCTACTGCCAAAGGAGAGACACTTGCTGATACAATACAGGTTGTAAGTGGTTATTCAGATATAATTGCTATGCGGCATCCTAAAGAAGGAGCTCCAGTAGTAGCGGCAAACCATTCCATGGTACCAATAATTAATGCAGGAGATGGTGGACATAACCATCCAACCCAAACCCTAACAGATTTATTAACTATAAGTAGAGAGAAGAAAAAACTAGATAACTTAACTATCGGTTTATGTGGTGATTTAAAGTTTGGGAGGACCATACATTCCTTAATCACGGCTATGTCTAGATATAAGAATACTAAGTTTATCTTAATATCACCAGATGAACTGAAAATACCAGATTATATTAAAACAGAAGTATTAGAAAAGAATAATGTAGAATATGTTGAAACTAATAATATCGAAGAATACATGTCAGAACTAGATATTTTATATATGACGCGAGTTCAAAAAGAAAGATTCTTCAATGAAGCAGATTATGTACGTTTAAAAGACTATTATATTTTAGACAAACACAAATTAAGTACAGCCAAAAAAGACTTATGTATTTTACACCCCTTACCAAGAGTAAATGAAATAGCTACAGAAGTAGATGGGGATTCTCGCGCTAAATACTTTGAACAGGCCTATAATGGAGTATATATAAGAATGGCACTAATACTAAGTTTATTGGAGGTGGAATAATGAATATAGATACTATTACAAATGGGTATGTTATTGATCATATTACAACAGGAAATGCTATTAAAATATACCGTTTACTAGATTTAGAAAATATTGATTGCCAGGTCGCTTTAATAACTAAAGCCAAAAGTAAAAAAAGCGGAACCAAAGACTTATTAAAAATAGGAAAACTAATAGATATAAACCTAGACAAAATTGCTTTTATAGATCCCAATGTAACCATCAACGTCGTAAAAGCCGATAAAATAATTGAAAAAAAGAGAATAGCAATCCCTGAAAAACTAGTAAATGTTTGCTATTGTAACAATCCGCGTTGTATAACATCAAACGAGAGAAATCTTGATCAAATATTTAATTTAACTGATAAAGAGAGCAAAACATATCGCTGTAACTATTGTGAAGCAATTTTAGAAAAAGACACATTTATTTATTAAATGATTAATTATTGTTATATAATACTAATTATAAGGAGGATTATATGAAAAAATCTAAAA
>CADCFX010000031.1 GCA_902800945.1 uncultured Erysipelotrichaceae bacterium
TAATAAAAATTCCTAATTTAATTAAATATGTTTTAGATAATAATTATGATACTATTGGTGTTTTGGATGATAATTTGTTGATTTTATACTCTATAACTGGTAAAATAATTTGAGTTTTTGAAAAGTAAAGGGGCATTATAATGGAGAATAATTTGATAGATAGTAGAAGAAAATTGGAAGCGCGGGATTTGATAAGGATAGGTTCTTCTTATTACTATGTGTTTAGAATTCAAAGTGGGAAAGCTTTTTTATATGGCGTAGATAAAGAGCTTTATAATCAACATGGAATTATTGCTGGAAGACATCCATTTGATTCTGAATTTTCTGATTATTGGGTAGTAGATGTTGCATCAAATCATTATACAATAATAGGCAAATCCGACAATTATTTGCCTAAACCCGTTAATTGGAAGGAGTATGTTGATTTTGTTTTTAAGACGTTACCTAATATAAGTTTTGGGGATGTTGTATATGCCAAACGTCCAAAAAGCATTTGCCCTAGACAATATCGTATCGATGGCCATGAAAATGGTCCCTTCTTTGTATTATCTGTTAATGATGGTAGGATATTTTGTCTTTATATGACTGGTAGCTGCTGGAGCAAAGATACTATTAAATTTGATCAACAAGTAGGACTACATCCCTCTTATGTTAGGACAACGGCAGTTTATGAATTGGCTTTTTATCATTTTATTTCCAAATTAGATATCGAACCATCCTATTCAGATTGTAGGAAAATTAGGAAAGTATTTACTCTTAATTTTTTAAAAAATGGTTTTGCTAGTAAGCATAGATTAATAGTGGATGACAAGATTAATTTTGAGGTAGGCGATTTGGTATCATTTAAAGAATCTGAAGAATTAATTATTGTTGGCAAAAACGCCGATAATACCTTTACTGCTATTGAAGCTATCGAGATGGATGCGCAGACGGCTGAAAAGTATTCGCGGATTGATTATTATAATCCAAAAATAGTTTCTGGAAGATGGTTAAGATATATTAATTCTTTGCCTGATAATCTATTAGAAACCGTGCTGGAAAAATATAAAGAAGGAAAGAATATGACTTCGTCTGTTGTAGCGCCGATTAAAGAGGTTTGGGATAGTGAGCGTAAACCATCTGTGGCGGACGAGATCAGTTTTGAGGTAGGCGATTTGGTATCTTTTAAAGGAGCCGAAGAATTAATTATTGTAGGCAAAAATGGTGATGATAGTTATATTGCTATTAAAGTTTTCAGGATGAGTGCTCAGATGGCTAATAAGCATCCGCGGATTGATTATTATAACCCCAAAGTAGTTCCTGGAGAATCGTTAAGATATATTAAATCTTTGTCCGCAGTCCGATTAAAAACCGTGTTGAAAGATTATAAAAAAAGAATAAATGAATTCTATGATAGCGACGGGAATAGGATTATGCCTGTTGGGGCGTTGATTAAAGGCGAGGGGAAAAATCTTTTTTATGTATTTGCTGTTGAGAATAATATTGCGCATTGTTTTTTGGTTTTTTATAACGCATTTGGATCTAATGTTATGTCAATAGCAGGGAAAAAATATGATTTACTCTTTAATAGTTTATATGATGTTAATATTGCATGTGCTGATTTAGTTGTTAAGGGGCTTGCTACCAAAGTGGAGAGGAAGCAAATTGCGGCTAGGATGAGTGAAGTAAGCAATCAACATTTAACGACAATAAGCAATGATAAAAGCTTAGTTGGAAAGATAGTTCTTTTTAACGCTAAACCTAATATTAGGACGGCTATTGTCGCTGAGCAAGTGGACTCCTATTTTGTTTTTGATGCTTCAGATTTGTTAGAAGGAAATTATCGTAATGGATATTTTATTCGAAAAAGTATAAATGGTTCTTATTGCGAGCCGACTGCAGAAGAGCAAGGGGCAATTAATGCTTATTTGGGTAGACAATACTCTGGAGAAGGATTAGTTTTTACTTTAAAGAATAATGTGGAAAATGAGTAAAAATAGGTAAAAAAAGATTGATGTGTAGACTAGATATATCTAGTCTTTTTTGATAATATAATTAGTGAAAGGTGGTAGTACAAATGTCTTTATCAATAGGTATAAAAACAGATTATTCTTTGTTACAAAGTTTAATAAAAATTCCTGATTTAATTAAATATGTTTTAGATAATAATTATGATACTATTGGTATTTTGGATGATAATTTGTTTAGTAGTATCGCTTTTTATGAACAATGTAAAAAAAATGGTATTAAACCAGTAATTGGTTTGATTATTAATATAGGTAATGATAAAGTATATTTATATGCTAGGAATTATGACGGGTATTTAAGTTTATTAAAGATTAATACTATTAAGCAAGAAAAAGAAATATCTTATGTTGATTTAAAGGGACATTCTAAAGGAATAATTGCTGTTGTTCCTTATAAATCTAATATATTATTTGAGCAGCTAAATACTATTTTTGATGATACGTATTTATCTTATCAAAATGATTATGAGAAGAATAATTGTATTATTTTAAGTGATAAGATTGTATATATTAGTGAAATAGTTTGTTTTAAAGCTTTGGATGTTAAATATATTAATTATTTATATGAGATTGGTTCAGTAAATAAAGAAGGTATAGATGACAGTTTAAAAGATTCTTTCTTGGATAAAGAATTGACAGATGATGATATTAGAGGTATTGAAAAGTTTGTACAACTTATAGATATTGAGATTCCACATGGAGTAAGATATATGCCGGTTTTTAAAGAGGGTATAGATTCGTATGATTATTTAGTTAAACTATGTCAAAAGGGACTTCTTAAAAGGTGTGGAGGTATAATTGGCGAAGAATATATTAAACGCCTTAATATGGAACTTAGTGTTATAAAGAATATGGGATTTATAGATTACTTTTTGATTGTTTATGATTATGTTAAGTTTGCTAAGACCCATGATATATTGGTTGGTCCTGGTAGAGGATCTGCAGCTGGATCTTTAGTTAGTTATTCGATAGGTATTACCGATGTTGATCCTTTAAAATATGATTTGTTGTTTGAAAGGTTTTTAAATCCAGAACGTGTTACTATGCCTGATATAGATGTGGATTTTGAATATACTAAGAGAGATCAAGTCATTGATTATGTTAAAGATAAGTATGGATGTGAGAAAGTTGCTAATATAATGACCTATGGAACGTTAGGGGCTAGGCAAGTAGTAAGAGATGTGGGGAAATGCTTGGGAATAGAACCAGGAATAATCGATAGATTATCCAATGTTTTAGATCCCAAGATGTCTTTGAAAGATAATTTAAAAAGAGAAGTTGTTAAGGAGTATGTAATTAATAACAATTTAAAAAAGTTATATAATATTAGTTATAAATTAGAAGGATTAAAAAGACAAATAAGTACACATGCTGCTGGAGTAGTTATATCTTCTAAAGTTTTGGATGATGTGATACCAATGTGTGTTAGTGGAGATGGTTTGCTTACAGGTACTACTATGGAATATCTTGAAGATTTGGGATTAATGAAAATGGACTTTTTAGCGATTAAGAATTTAACGATTATTAAAAATGTTATGGATCTAATTGAAAGGGAGACCGGGAATAAAGTAAATTTAGCTAATATACCTCTTGACGATAAAATAACATTGGAAGTATTTAGAAAAGGAGATACTGAGGGTGTTTTCCAATATGAGTCGGCAGGAATGAAAAATCTAGTTGTTAAGATGCAACCAGATTCTTTTGACGATCTGGTGGCAGCAGTAGCGCTATTTCGGCCGGGTCCTATGCAAAATATCGATTCTTATTTGAAGAGAAAAAAGGGTATAGAGAAAATAGACTATTTAGACGAGAGTTTAAAGCCAATATTACAGAGTACTTATGGCATTATGATATATCAAGAGCAGATAATGCAAGTATTAGTAACTATGGGGGATTTTACTTTTGCTGAAGCAGATAATATTAGAAGAGCTATGAGTAAAAAGAAGAAACAAGTAATGGAAGAGAATAGAGAGGTCTTTATAAAAAGGGCCATGGGGAAGGGGTTTTCTAAAGATAAATGTGAAGATATATTTGCTTTGATAAATAGATTTGCTGACTATGGATTTAATAAAGCACACTCCGTTTCGTATGCTTTAATTGGTTATCAGATGGCTTATTTAAAAGCACATTATCCTGTTTATTTTATAGCTAATTTACTTAATATGAGTATAGGTAGTGATATTAAGACTAAAGAATATATTGATGAGGCAAGAAAAAAAGATATAAAAATATATAAGCCTAATATTAATATTAGTAAAGATTTTTATTTGATAAAAGATAATGCATTATTATTGCCTTTAAATACGATACATAATGTAGGAACTGGAGCGGTAGATGAAATAATTAAAGAGAGAGAAGAAAGGGGAAGGTTCAAAGACTTTTTAGATTTTGTTGCTCGCACTTATGGTAAAAGTGTTAGCAGAAAAACATTGGAAAGTCTTATTGATGGAGATGTTTTTAGAGATTTTAAATATAATCATAAAACTCTGTATAATAATATAGAAAGTGCCTTAGATTTTGCTATGTTGTGTAGTGACTTGGATGAGTCTTTAGTAATGAGACCCAATATCGAGGTTACAGATGAGTATAGTGAAGTGGAATTAATGACTAAAGAGCTTAATAGTTTTGGTTATTATGTTACTAATCATCCGGCTTCTAAATATCAGAAAGGAATAATGAAACTAAATAGAATTAAAGATTATTTTGATAAATATGTAGATACGGTGGTCATTGTTGGGGGTATTAGAAAAATTAGTACAAAAAAAGGTGAAGAAATGGGATTCTTCTCTGGTAGTGATGAAACGGATACTAGTGATTTTGTTATTTTTCCTAAGAATAATAAGTATTTATATGAAATAAAGAAGGATGATATGGTTAAGGTAAATGGACAAGTTACTAAAAGAATTGATAAATATCAGATTGTTGTCAGTAGTATAGAAATTATTAAGTAAGAGTATTTGTAAGAATACTCTTTTATGTTATACTTATAATAGTAGGTGAATTAGTAATGAGTAGATTTTCTAGAAGAAGAAAATTTGTTAATCATAAAAAGAAAATAATGTATTTTTCTTTGTTCTTTTTATTGCTGCTTGTTAGTGTTGGTTATGCTTATTTAAATGCTGCTTTATCTATTAATGGTAGTACTACCATAGCTGCTAATACATGGGATATTCATTTTGAAAACTTGAGTATTAGTGCCGGCTCTGTAGCAGCGACTACTCCAGCAGCAATAAGTGGAAATACTACAAGTATTAATTATTCTGTATTGTTATCAAGACCTGGAGATTATTATGAATTTAGTGTGGATGTAGTAAATGCTGGAACTTTATCTGGTAAAATATCTTTAGTTAATGTTCAAGGAATAACTAGTGCCGCTGAACCATATTTAGAATCGAGTATTAAATATATTACAGATGAAGATGTTCAGGTAAATGATTTATTAAATCCATCGGCTAGAAAAAGAATAGTTGTCAGAGTCGCTTATAAAGAAGATTTAAATTCTTTGCCAGATGGCGATATACCTCTTAATTTAACTTGTAATATAAATTATTCTCAAACTAATGAGGAGGAGAAATTAACTACTGATGATATTATACAGGATTTAATTGCTAATGATAGCAGCTGTTTTATTAAGTACAACCAGGCAGTAACGGATAATGTTGGTGAGACAGTAACTCCATCTAAAGTATTTTTTAATAAATGCTTAGATAAGAGACATTTTAAGTTTGCAGGATATTGTTGGCAGATGGTACGTACTACTGAAAATAATGGTGTAAAAATTATATATAATGGTGAACCGGATGGAAATGGTGAGTGTGGTTATTTAAGAGGAAAGCATAAAGGAATAGTTCAATCAAATTATGATGATCAAATTCTAAATTCTAGTTATTTATATTGATCATCATTTGACTATGATATAATTAATGGCACTTTTACTCTTACGGATACTACTATTGCGACATGGAGTGATGCTACATATGAAAATTTAATAGGTAAGTATACCTGTAAAAGTACTAGTAGTACCTGTGAAACTTTGTATAATATCAATGGATATAAATCTAGTTCAGAAGCGTTTGCTTCAGCGTATACAATTGATAATACTAATTATGCTTTAGTTGCTGAAACCTCTTTTAATGCAAATGGTAAAAGTCCAGCTATGGTAGGATATATGTTTAATAAAGTATATAATATTAGTTATAATGTCCCGGCAAATGATTCATTAATGGGAAATGATGTATCTTATAGTAATGGGATGTATACATTATTACCAGCTGATGGAGATAACTCTCTTAATCAAGGGTTGGGGGCAAAGTATCATTATACTTGTAATAACTCAACGGGGATATGTAATATAGTAAGATATTATTATACTTCTAGTCATTATATAGACTTAGTAGGAGGAGAAAAAATAGAAGATGTTGTAAACAACATGTTATATAGTAATAATGTGAATAAATATAATTCGAGTGTAAAAGGAATAATAGATGCTTGGTATGCTAAAGAATTATCTAATAAAACCTCTATGCTAGAAGATATAGTTTATTGTAATGATAGAAGCGTGATTAATCCATCAACTAATAGTTGGAATAAGGACTCTTATCTAGAAAATAATATGGAATTTAAAAGCTATGATTTAACAGTAGATTTAGCGTGTACTAATCTTACTGATCAGTTTGCAAGAAGTAATAATAAAGCTAAGTTAACATATCCGGTGGGTTTATTAAATCATGCTGAACTATATATGCTGGGCAGTGGTTATTTAACTTATATTCAAGAACAATATTTGAGTATGTCTCCTTATTTCGTTGAAGCGGCAGATGTTAATATTTCTGGTATGAGCTTAGGAGGCTTATCAAAACATAAAGTTTTCTTATCTCGAGGAGCACGGCCGACAGTTTCGCTTGTATCCGGTACTGTAATAACCGGTGGAGAAGGAAGTACGACTGATCCTTGGATAGTAGAATAAAACTAAGAAATATCTTTTGATATTTCTTTTATAGTGAAGGATAAAATGTTATAATACTTTTAGTGTTTAACTTAAGGTGGGGTAGAATGGGTAGTATTCATAAGTTCTTAAAATCTATTAATTATGAAGATGCTAATGGAGACTTTGAAGAAGCCTCTATTTCTAGTGTAAAAGTTAATAAGAAAAAAGAATCTTTTGAAGTATTTATATCTAATGAAAGACCTATTGATCCTGTAGCTGCTTTAGAGTTAATTAAATGTGCAAAAAAGGGAATTAATGGTAAACATAAATGTCATGTTAACTTTGTATATGATGAATATGAAGATGATGATATATTAAGGGCTTTTAAGGTATTATTGGGAGAATTAATTATTAAAAGGCCATCTTTAGTAAGTTTAGAGAATAAAAATATTAGTATTGAAGATGATGAAATAACAATTGAATTAGATAGTCGTAGCGAAGAATACGACATGGTAAAGAAAGAGTTAGATAAGTTAGGTAAAAAGATTGAGGATTTGGGATTTTACGAGATGATTATAAATACGGCTATTAATCATGAGAATGAAAAAAGAATTCAAGAGGAAATAGAAGCCGATCGTAATAGAGAAATAGAAGTAGACTATGTTCCAATGGGAGATAATAACAAAAGTAATAGTTGGAGTCCAAAGAAAAAAGTTAACTATTCTAGGGAGGGAGTAGTTAGTATTGCTAGTATTGATCAAGAAGAAAACAATGTTCATTTGGAAGCTTATGTGTTTGGATCAGAGTTTAATCAAATAAAGACTAAGGATGGACGAGATTTATATTTAGTTACGTTAAAGATAAGTGATAATACTTCTAGTATTCTAGCTAAGTGCTTTGCTAAGGATGAAGAAGAATATCTTGGTATGAGTAAAGAATTAAAGAATGGCACTTGGTGGGCATTTAAAGGCCAAGTAAGATTTGATAATTTTGCTGATGATTTAGTGTTTAATTTTAGAAGTTATGAGAAATTAGATAATAACCCTTCTGTTAAAAGAACTGATAATGAAGAAGAAAAAAGGGTTGAATTGCATGCTCATACCATGATGAGCCAGATGGATGGTGTATGTGATGAAGTAAAGCTTGTTAAACAAGCGATTGCTTTTGGACATGCGGGAATAGCTATTACAGATCATGATTGTACGCAATCCTTCCCTCATGTTTTTGGAGAAGTAACTAGTTATAATAAGGGATTAAAAAAAGCTGCTCAAGCCAAGATAGATGAATTGAAGCAAAGTTTAGAAACTATAAAAGAATCTGGTAATCTAGAAGGAATAGAAGAAATGGAGAAAATGATTCAAGAAGCTGAAGAAGCGAAAAAGAATCTAAAACTATTTAAAGCTGGATACGGAGCAGAAATAGAAATGTGTGAATCGTTTTTAAATGTTTGTTATAATCCTAATGACGAAGCTGTTGATGGCAATACTTATGTAGTATTCGATACAGAAACAACCGGATTTAATCCTGGAATTGGGGATTCCATGATTGAAATAGGTGGTGTTAAAGTCCATAATGGTGAAGTTGTTGATAGATTTGATGAGTTAATAAATCCGGGGCATCATATTGATGAGGCAATTACCAGAGTTACAGATATATCTGATGATGATGTAAAAGATGCTGATAATGAAAAAAATGTAGTATTAAGATTTAAAGAATGGATAGGTGATTATCCTTTAGTAGCCCATAATGCTACATTTGATAAAAACATGTTAGATATGGCATATTATAAGTATAGTTTGGGTGAACTTAAAAATCCTGTTATAGATACCTTAATGTTATCTAGAGTCATTAATAGGGATTTGAAAAAGCATAGTTTGAAGTCTCTAGGTAAATATTATGGAATAGATACTGGTGAAGCTGATGATGAAGAAGATGAAAGCGTTAACGAGGGGACTAATGTAACTGGTACTATATTAGATGAAGAAATTGGAAGTGCTTTTAAAAGTATTAAAATTGATGGAGAAGATGTTTTAAAGATAACAAAAGAAGAATACTATGATGTTGATTTAGAGACAGAAGAAAGGGTTAAGAGATATCGCAGTATATATAGTTTAGAAACTCTACATAAAGCTGCTAAGACTGAAGAAATAAAAGTAGAGGTAGAAGTTAATGATAATACTGAATTGTTGAGTGGAAGCGGATCTATTAAGTTACATCCTGCTAATAATGAGATTGAGATAAAATATAGAGATGCTTTTGGAGAAAAGAATTTGATTGTAAGCGTTTATGTTGGACAACACCATGGGGCAGATGTCGATTCTGAAAATACAGCATATATATTTAATAAAATGTTAAATCAGGTAAAAGGGATAAAGAAAATTAGTGATTTTAATAATTTGAAAGAGTTAGAAGAAATAGCCTTTAATAATAATCACAAGATGGTAGAACATATTGGAGAATTAGTTTCTTATAAAAATTATGTATATTTACCTGGAGAAAATGAAGAAGTAGAGGATAAGTTTGGCTATCCATTTGAAAAGTTTAATAATAAGGCATATAGATGGAAATTTGAATGGTGTCATGAAGATTGTTTGCAAATGTATGAGAATATACCTGGTAAAACTTTTACTGAACATTTAGCAAATATGTATGATGGAGGTAAACATGTTACTTTTATAGCTAAAAATAAGGCTGGGTTAAAAAACTTATTTAAAATAGTTAGTTATGCCAATACTAATTTTATTCAAAAGAATGCGAGAATTCCGCGTTATTTGATTGAAAAGTATAGAGAAGGTCTTTTGGTAGGTAGTGCGTGTTTGAATGGAGAGATATTTAAAATAGCATTGACTAGAAATGAAGAAGATTTGATTAAAGCTATGTCTTTTTATGATTATATAGAAGTTCAGCCACCAGAGAATTATTCTCATCTACTTAGAGGGCATGATATTAATAATATCGATCATCTTTATAAAGTTATTGAAAAGATAATTAATTCTGCTAAAAAAGCCGGAAAGTTAATTGTTGCTACAGGAGATGTTCATAATATTAATAGAGAAGATTTGGTGTATAGAGAGATAATAGTAAATCAAAATGTTCCGGGAAAAGGTAGACATCCCTTGGCTAGGTATTTAAGTGGTAAAAGTAAAAAGAATACTAATGATGATAATATTAAGAGAACCGTAGAAAATGCTTTAAGTATGGGAACTAAGTTGAGTGATATAGAGATTAAGGTTTTAAAGTATATTTATGTTTTAACAAAAATAAATAAGATTCCAATTACTGTTATGAATATAGCTAATATATATGTTCCTAATAAAAAGAATGATAAAGAAGAGATCTTTAGAGGTAAAGACGGAGAGCAAGAGAAGAATAAAATGGTTGCATCGACTATGAGAAAACTGGTTGTTGCGGGAATAGTTAAAGAAAAAGATGGAGTATATGAATTAACTGGCAATTATAACGATAGTGAGTCGGTTATGCAGGGACATATTCCTAATCAATTTTTTAGAACAACTAAAGAGATGATGAATGAGTTCGAGTTTTTGAATGACAAAGATTTAATTAAAGAAATAGTGGTTACTAATCCTAATAAAATTATTGATATGCTGGATATTATTGAAGTTGTGGTATATCCTGATAAGCCATATTCTCCTATAATTGAACATTCACAAGAAACTTGTCGTGATTTGGTGTTTGATAAGGCACATAGTATGTATGGAGATCCTTTACCTCCGAATATAGAAGAAAGAATTGCCCAAGAGTTTTATGGGGATAAAATAAATGAGTTAGTGGAAGAAAAGATACGAATTGATAATCCAGATATGAGTGATGAAGAAGTAAAGAAGGTGTTTATTCCTAAGTTACATGAGATTATTATGAGTGGTTATGACGGAGTAGTTGAGCTGAAGAAAGAACAAGTATTAAGAAATACGGATGAAGAATTAACTGATGAAGAAGCTACACAAAAAGCTAAAGATCAATTAACTGGTATTATTGGTGGCGGCTTTGACGTTATATATTTAATTGCTCAAAAATTAGTTAAGCATTCGAATGACGATGGATATTTAGTTGGTAGCCGTGGTTCTGTTGGATCTTCGTTTGTTGCATCAATGATGGGGATTACAGAATGTAATGGCTTACCAGCCCATTATTATTGTCCAAAATGTCAACATAGCGAGTTTAAGGATGAAAACGGGGTTTCATATGCCGAAAATTATCCGTCTGGATTTGATTTACCAGCTAAGAATTGCCCTCGATGTGGGGAAATAATGGTTCATCAAGGAAATGATATGCCATTTGCGACTTTTTTAGGATTTGCTGGTGAAAAAGTTCCTGATATAGATCTTAATTTTTCGGGGGATAATCAATCGTCGGCTCATGAGTATACTAAAGTTTTATTTGGTACTGATAATGTATATAGAGCAGGAACTATAGGTACGGTAGCTGATAAAACAGCGTATGGATATGTTCAAGGCTACTATGAAGAGAGATTATATGACAACTTGAAAATAGAGGCCGAGAGTTATGGACTAAATGTTGCAGGAAAAGACGATCTTAAGAAAAAAGGAATAATAAAATCTTTTGTTAGAACTCCGGAGGTAGAAAGACAGTCGGTTGGTTGTACTGGCGTTAAAAGAACTACTGGGCAGCATCCGGGTGGTATAGTAGTTGTTCCTGATTATAAGGATATTTGGGATTTTACACCATTTCAATATCCTGCTGATGATCCTACAAGCCCTTGGCGTACAACACATTTTGATTATCATGCAATAGATGCAGATTTATTAAAACTTGATATACTTGGTCACGATGATCCTACGGTCCTAAGAATGTTACAGGAATTGGCTACTAAATATATTACAAAGGGTGAAGTGTTTGATGTTACCGAAATTGATTTGGGAGATCTTGATACGATGAAGATATTTACTGGTCCGGAAATATTAGGTGTAGATAGATATAGATTGCGTGGCCTTGTTGATAAGAATGGTAAAAAGTATTGTCCTACCGGAACATTAGGAGTTCCAGAGTTTGGGACATCGTTCTTGTTAGGTATGTTAGAAGAAACTAAACCCACTACTTTTGCAGAACTTATTAAAATTTCTGGGTTGTCACATGGTACTGATGTTTGGCTTGGTAATGCTCGTGATTTATGTATTCCTGATAAGAATGGGGTTATACAGGTTCCATTTAAGAATGTTATAGGTTGTCGTGACGATATAATGGTTAATTTAATTCAATGGGGAATGAAACCAGCTAAAGCTTTTAAAATTATGGAATTTGTTCGTAAAGGTAAACCAAGTAAGGATCCTACTGCATGGGCGGACTTTGCTAAAAGTATGCAGGAAGCTAATATACCAGAATGGTATATCGAGTCTTGTCGTAAAATAAAATATATGTTTCCTAAAGCTCACGCTACTGCTTATGTTACATCAGCTTTTAGAATTGCTTGGTTTAAAGTACATTATCCAATATTATATTATTGTGCGTATCTGTCTATAAGACGCGATCAGTTTGATGTTAAAGCAATGGTAAGTGGTGAAGATGCTATAAGAGCTAAGATAGACGAAATAGATGAAAAGGGGAATAGTGCGTCTAATAAGGAACAAGATACAAGAGAAACTTTGTTGTTATGTTTAGAGATGTGTGCAAGGGGATTCTATTTTAAAAATATTGATGTTGACAAAAGTGATGGTAAGAAGTTTGTAATAACTGAGGATGAGAAGGGATTAATAATTCCTTTTAGGGCACTTGATGGTTTGGGAGAAAACGTTGCTGAAGCGATAGTTAAGGCTCGTCTTAACGGACCTTTTATATCCCAAGAAGATTTACGAAATAGAGGAAGAGTTAATCAAAGTGCGATAGATAAACTTAAAGAACTTGGTTGTTTGGATAATTTACCGGAAAGTAATCAATTGAGTTTGTTTTAAAGAATATAAAAAAGCGGTTAATTATTTAACCGCTTCTATTTTTTCAAAAGTATAGTTTTTGTTAATATCTTGGCTAGTTATGTTGAATTTTGCCATTTGGTCTAATTCTTTTTCTGTAAAATCATTAATGTCTATTATTTCAACTGTTTTTATTAAGTTAGTATTTTCAGAATCGCTATAAATATTAAATTCTTTATCTTTTCTAATTACGTATGCAATTGCTACTTTACTAACTATAGTAGAACCATTTTTTTTGTTTGATACAACAATTGGTAATATTGAATATGCCGCATCTGCTGAGTTGGTAGATTCTTTTCTAATATACATATCTGTTACAGGATCGTAAGAATATGCATATTTGAAGTTTTTGTTAGTGTATCCATCGTTTTCAAATTCTATACCAAATAGAATTTTAATAGCATCTCTTACTTGTTTTCCTTTTAATACAGTGGCATTACTAATATCTACTCCTTCTTCTAATTCGGCATATTCGATAGGAGTGATATTGGAATCTATATTATTTTTTGGATCTAATATATATCTATAAGCTGCGGTTAATAAAATACCGTTATGTAAGTCTTCTTTTGTTGCACTTTCTTCTTGGAATAATCTGTCTATTCCATTATATTTTGAATCATAACCTTCTGTTAAGTTCACAAAATGTTGGATACTACTAATAGTTTCTATTTTTTCTTTTTTGGTTTTGCTGCCAGTATTATTCTTTTGTACTATTAAATAAATAGCCCCTCCTAATAAGGCTAATAAGATAATAAATATTAAGAATTTTACACCCTTCTTTTCCATTTTTAACACCTCTTCTATTTTAAATAATAGCATAATATGGAAAAATAATCTACTTATTTTTATCTTATTGTGATATATTATTTGTGATAGGTGAATGATATGAAAAAGTATTATAAGTTTGAATTAAATATGATGGTCGCTAACGTTTTAGCTTTAGTATTAATGATGGGAGTTTTCCTTTTATATGTTTTCTATAAGAAAGAAATCTCTATTGGTTTTTCCGGTTTATATTTGTTAGTAATGTTGTTTTATTTTTTGCTTCATGAAATATTTCATGGAATAGGTTATTCTTTTTTTGTAAAGAATAGGAAAAGCATCAAATATGGTTGTATTTTGGAAAAAGGTGTTTTTTATGCAATGTGCCAGGAAAAGATAAGTAAGAAGGGAATTTTAGTATCTTTATTATTTCCTTTAATCTTTTTAACAGTAATAGTGGGACTTATCGGCTTAATAATTAATAATGATGGATTATGTATATTAGCTATTATAAATTTAGCTGGTGCTGCTGGTGATTTATTAATGTTTTTCTTTATTCTAAAACTACCTAAAGAAATTAAATATATCGATTATGATAATGTAATTGGTTGCTATTTTGTTAGTAAAGAAGATTTAAGTAAGTATACGAGTTTTGGAATAATATATAGAGAATCGGGGGCTGATAAAAAAGAACTTATTAATACTTCTATTCCGAGAATATATATTAGTAAAAAGAGCATTCCGACTTTAGTTGCTTTTGTGGGCTTGGCGTTAGTCATGATGTTATTAAAATAATATAAGGTAGAAATACCTTTTTTTTAATGATAAAATATTTTTAGTGGTGATGGTTATGAAAAAAGTAATACTTGTTGATGGTAATAACTTAATGTTTAGAAGTTATTATGCAACAGCTTACACTGGCAATGTAATGAAGAATAGTAAAGGACTAGCTACCAATGCTTTATATGGCTTTGTAGGTATGATGAATAAAATAATAACGGAAGAAAAACCAGAATATATTATGGTAGCTTTTGATATTGGTAAGAATTTTAGAAAAGAAAAATATGATTTTTATAAAGAAGGAAGACAAGCAACTCCTGATGATTTAAAAATGCAAATGCCTATTGCAAGAGAAATACTTGATGCTTGGGGTATTAAATATTTTGAATTAGCACCATATGAAGCTGATGATATAATTGGAACATTTGCTAAAAAGTGTGAAGAAGATCCAGAATATAATGGTACTATTATTTCTTCCGATAAGGATTTGTTGCAGTTATTGAGTAAAGAAGTAGATATTAAACTATTGAAACAAAAAAATGAATTTATTAGATATAATCCTAAGACATTTAAAGAAGATTGGGGTATTGAGCCGATAAGAGTTATAGATTATAAAGCTATAGCTGGAGATTCGTCCGATAATATTCCTGGTGTAAAAGGAATAGGTGATAAAGGGGCCTTAAAACTTTTATCGGAGTATGATTCGTTGGAAGATATTTATGAACATATTGATGAGATAAAGGGTAAAACTAAAGAGAAATTAGTTGAGAGTAAAGAGGTGGCTTTTCAGTCTAAAGAAATTGCGACGATATTTAAAGATGTACCGATTGATGCAACTCTTGAAGATTGTGTATATAATGGACCAGATTTAATAAGATTAAATAAAATATATGAAGATTTGGAATTTTATTCTTATATAAGAAAGAATGTTATGGGTAGTAAGCCGGTTGATAATAAAATAGATTATAAATATGTAAAAGATGCTGAAGGTTTAAAAGAGTTGGAAGATAAAATAAGTGTTTATATTGAATGTGATCAAGAAAACTATCATAATGGTGACGTAGTTGGAATGGCAATTAGTGATTCTAAGAATAATTATTTTGTCGATAATACTATGTTAGAAATAATCATTCCTTTGTTAAAGGATAAGGAAATAATGACTTTTGATCAAAAGAAGAATTATTGTTTGTTGAAAAGAGAAGGATTAGAAATAAATGTTAAAGATGATATTATGATATCTACATATTTATTAAATATAAATCTGAAAGATGATATAGCTTTTTTGATGAATAATAATGGTACAGAAGTTACTTTTTATGCTCAAAGTTTAAAGGAAGGGTTTAAGAAGGAAACTATTGTACAAAAAAGTAGATTTATTTATGATAGTAACAGTAAATATATTGAGCAATTAGAAAAAGAAGAAATGCTTAAGCTATATAGAGAGGTAGAAATGCCATTAATTGAAGTGTTAGGTAGTATGGAATTTGATGGTATTAAAGTAGATAAAAAAGTACTTATAGAGCAAGAGAAAGAGCTAGAGGGCAGAATAAAAGAATTAGAACAAGATATATATGCTGAAGCGGGGGAAGAGTTTAACATTGCTAGTCCTAAACAATTAGGAGTTATTCTATTCGAAAAGTTAAATTTGCCATTTGCAAAGAAGACTAAAACGGGATATAAGACAGATGTTAGCATTCTTAATAAACTTTATAATTATCCAATAGCCAATAAGATATTGGAATATAGAGGGTTAGCAAAAATAAAGAGTACTTATTTAGAAGGTTTGGCTAATTATATAAAAGAAGATGGTAAAATACATACTATATATAAGCAGAATCTTACTAGAACAGGAAGATTATCATCTGTGGAACCTAATTTACAAAATATACCAACTAGGGATGAAGAAGGCAAAAAGATAAGAAAAGCTTTCTTACCAGAATATGATATGTTCTTAAGTAGCGATTATTCACAAATGGAATTAAGAGTTATGGCGCATATAAGTGGAGATAAAACTCTTCAACAAGCATTTTTAAATGATGAAGATATACATACTAGGGTGGCAGCAGATATAAATGGTATTAGTTTAGAAGAAGTTACTCCATATCAAAGAAAAACTGCTAAAGCCGTAATATTTGGTATTATTTATGGAATATCTGGTTTTGGTTTGGGAGAAAATTTAGAGATTAGTCCTAAGGAAGCTAAAGAGTTTATAGATAAATATTATGAGTTGTATCCAGGGGTTAAAAACTATATGGATCAAAAGGTTAAAGAAGCTTATGAAGTAGGTTATGTTAGGACTTTGTTTGGGCGAAAAAGAGTTATTGAAGAATTACAAAATAAGAATTTTATGATAAGACAGTCCGGAGAAAGAATCGCTTTAAATACACCTATACAAGGAACTAGTGCTGATATTATGAAGATAGCAATGGTAGAAATTTTTAATAAAATGAAAAATAGTAATATAAGAAGTAAAATGTTATTACAAGTTCATGATGAATTAATATTCGATGTAATAAACGAAGAAAAAGATAAATTAGAAAAAATAGTTAGGGAAACTATGGAAACTTGTGTTAAGATAGATGTGCCATTTAAAGTATCGGTTGATTATGGAAATAATTGGTATGAAACTAAGTAATTAATACTTAGTTTTTATTTTTTATTGAAAAGATAGTTATATACACTAAACAATTATTGTCATAGTAGGAGTATAAGATTTATGAAACTATAAAAGAGGAGAAAATTTGTTAATCATAAGAAAAGAATTTTATACTTGTCTTTGCTTTTTTTGTTGCTCTTTATTACGGTAGGATATGCTTAT
>CADCFX010000032.1 GCA_902800945.1 uncultured Erysipelotrichaceae bacterium
AGGAGAGAAACGAAAGCCTTTGCCCAATATATAAAGATGATATGTGCGTTGGAATAGTAACCATTGAAGATGCTGTTGAAGAAATAGTTGGTAATATATATGATGAATTTGACGATGTCAACGAATGATGATTTTTGAATATTTTTAAGTGCTATAATAAATATGATGAGGTGTAATGATGGAAAATAAGAGTAATGTTATAAATAAAAAGGAATTGGTTAAGAAGTTGTTAAAACAAGAGATAAGTGCAGAGGATGAAAGCGAATTGATAGAAATGTTAATCGATAGGCCGATTACTATTGACGTTGATAAGCAAGAAGATAGTACTCTTACTACTGGTGAGAAACTAGCCGATAAACTCTCTGAAATTGCTGGTTCTTGGGGCTTTATAATAGGATTCTCTGCTTTTATAATAATCTGGATTATTATAAATACTGCTATTTTGAATAAAGCTAGTGATCCTTATCCGTTTGTGTTATTGAATCTTGTTTTGTCGTGTTTGGCTTCTCTTCAAGCACCAATTATTATGATGAGCCAAAATAGGCAAGCGAAAAAGGACAGCATAAGAAATCAGAATGATTATCAAATTGATTTGAAAAGCGAATTGATATTAGAACGTATTCACGAAGAGATACAGGAAAGTTTAAAGAACGAGAGGCAGATAATTAAATTATTAAAGCAATTGCTTGATGATGATGGGGAAGGGTAATGGTATTGTTTTTATCTATAAATAATTATTTTATTATTTTGAGTTTTATTGTATAATGTTTATTAGAATAGGTGGTTAGTGTGATGGAAGAACTATTATTAACTAATTTAAAATTGATTTATAAACCAATTGTTACTTATTATGGAGAATGGTCTTTGGGCGCTGGCTTGGAGGATATTGCTAATATTAAGAGAGGTAAAAATTTATATAAAGAGTTTTTAAATAGATATTATTTTATGCCTTTAAATGTAATTTTTAGTAATGATAAAATAATAGATAGTTTTGAAGCTGGTATTTGTTCTAAAGTTAGTAAGAAAGGAAGGAGTTTATTCTTTTCTAAACGTTCTTTTTTAAGAAATATTGTTACTAATATCGATGATTTAATAGATAATAATGGAGAAGAGGCTTACAAGGCAATTAAGAAGGCCATTAGAATAAAGAAGGATATATATAGAGATGTTTATAATAATGGAGAGGCATCAGAATATTATAATCAAGTTATGAATGAGTATTTAAAATACTCTAATACTGATACTTTTGAGGAATTTGTTAAGCTTTGTAAAAGACAATATACTAGATTATTAAGTGGTTATAATTCTGTTATGGATTTGTTTGATAAGCCTATCAATATAGATAAATTTATAGATTGCTTTAATATTAATAAATTATATTTGTATACTTGTTGGGTCTTGTTAAAACATAGTATTAATTATTTTGATAGGTATAATAATTTGGATTATACTATTGAATTTGTTGCTAGTTATAAAAATGTTGTTGGAGCAATAAGAGAAAAAGATCCTTTTTATAATGCATCAATTAATGTTGTAAAGGATGGGGAGACAATAGTATATACTATAGATGATTTGTTTAAGGATTTGAACGATTTGGAGATGAGGGCTAAATAGCTCATCTTTTTTTAGATTATTATTGTGATTAATAAAAAGCCATTCATTTTGAATGGCTTTTCTATTAGTTACCTTTAATCTTAGTAATTACGTCTTTAGCTATATCTGGTCTTCCTTTGAATGCTTCTAATACTTCAATAGGGATGGCAAAAATAATAGTATTTGATTGATCTGATGATAAATCGTTTAAAGTTGCTAGAGTTCTTAAATGTAATGCTCCAGGTGATGCACTCATCATTTCGGCAGCTTTTGACAAGTTTGCAGCTGATTCTACTTCTCCAATACTCTTGGTAATTACTGCATTCTTTTCTCTTTCAGCCTCTGCAACTTTAGCTATTACTCTTTGCATTTCTTCTGGTAATGAAACGTCTTTTAATTCTACGTTTTCTATTTTGATTCCCCAAGGATCAGTTGCTTCGTCAACAATACTACAAATTTGGTCACTTATTTTTTCTCTAGATCCTAATAGTTCGTCTAGCGTTACTGAACCAACTACATTTCTCATTGTAGTTTGGGCAAGTTGAGCTACAGCAAATTGGAAATTTTCAACGGCTATAATAGCTTTACTAGCGTCAAATATTTTGTAATAGAGAACAGCATTTATTTTGATTGTTACGTTATCAGATGTTATTGCATCTTGAGCGGGAACATCGACAGCTTTTGTTCTTATATCTACTTTGCTGTATGAATGAATTATAGGAAATACCAAATTTAGACCTGGGTTCATAATTTTTCTAAATTTACCAAATCTAAAAAGTACACCTCTTTCGTATTCATTAATTTGTTTGATTGATCCAAGTATTATCATTACTACTAGTAATAATAATATAAAAGCTAATGGCATTTTTATGTCTCCTTTCTTGTTTTTATTATACAATAATAATTTCTTTTTTTCTATGATTTTGATATAATTGTTTTGTGATAGGTGATAATATGAAACGGGGATATTTTTTTTACTTAGTTTTGCTATTGTTTATTTTTATAATATCCTTTTTTATGCCTTTTATATCAAGCATTAGTACTTTGAAGATATCTGCTAAGAATAGTAGTATAAAGTCTTTAGAGGCTTTTATTGAAAAAAATAGTTTTATTGATAAGGATAGTGTTGTTAAAATTGACGATAATTACTATTATTCTAAAAATGATGATAGTATTATAGATGTTAGTAAGATGTCTTTTGTAAAACCTGTTGATGTTATAGAGAATATGGATTTATTTAAGGAATTGCTTTTTAAAGAACTTCGTATTAAGTATCCTCTTTTTGTGGTTGAACAGATAATTAATAATGACTTTGATAGTTTTATTGTTTCTAGCGATAAAATTGATATTTCTTATTTAACTACTGAGGGCAATAAATATGATGTAACTTTGGTATGTAGAGATTATAAGAACTTGGTTTCTTTTGGCTGTGTTGATGATATTCAAGGGGATCCTAATAGCATTGGCATTGATCCATCTAAAAAGTCTGTGGCATTAACATTTGATGATGGGCCTTGTGTTTATACTAATGATGTTATAGATTTATTACTAGATTTTAATATGAAAGCGACTTTTTTTGAACTTGGTTCTTTGATGGAAAGATATCCCGAAACAGTTAAAAGGGTTCTAGATAGTGGCTTTGAGGTTGGGTCGCATGGTTATAATCATAAGGCTTTTACTAAATTAAAGGTTGGGGGAACTTTGAAGGATATAAGCAGAACTAATGATATTTATAGAGAAATTTCTGGTAGGGATCTTAAATTGGTTAGACCCCCTTATGGTTCTATTAATGCTAGTATTCGTGATAGTATAGATGTTACATTTGTTAAATGGAGCGTTGATTCGTTGGATTGGAAAGTTAGAGATGAAAGATATGTTGAGAATGTAATGAGTGTTGCAAAAGATGGAGATATTATTTTGCTTCATGATATTCATAAAACTACTTTAGAGCATTTAAGGGATTTACTTATTCGACTTTATAATGAGAACTTTCAAGTTGTTACAGTTTCAGAATTGGCTTCTATAAAAGGAATACCTTTGGAGAGTAGGAAAGTATATTTTAAGTTTGTTTAGTAGAGATAAGGAATAAAAAGGAGAAATGTTTGATGGCAAGATTTTTTAATGAGGCTTCCAATAGTAATGGGAATTCATTTAATAATGGTTCGGCTTTTAATGGAAATAATTCTAATGATATGTCTAGTTTTGTTAGCGCAGCTGATACCTCTAATAATTATGTTAGTAGTGATAATGTTTCCCCTGATAATAAACAAGTTCAGAATTTTGAAGAGGTAGAACAGTTAGAAGATTATAGTCAATCTGAAATTGATAATAGTGTTCAAGATTCTGGTTCTACTTTCAATAATTATCAGGAGGAATTTGTTGATGCTGATATGACTTCAGATAGATCTGTTGATAGGCAATCTGCTCTAGAAAATCAAAGCCCCGATTATGGTATTGCTGCTGACGAAGTATTGGAAGAAGAAAGTGCCGAGCCATTAGAATTCAAAGAGGAAACGAATCCTGTTTCAGAAGTATCTGGTGAAATGGTTAAAATTGAAGATAGTTCTATGTTTGCTAATGTTGAAACCTCTTATATGGATGATAATACATATAAGGGGGTTGATAATACTGGGAGAGTGGGTGAGGAGATCCAAAATCCTGTATATGATGGCGCTTTTGAAAAAAATGATATTAATGTTTCGGGTAATATTATAGCAGTATTGTTAGTTTTGTTTGAGGTTTTGTTATCTCCTGGTAAGAGTATAGCCAAGAATACTCAGAAATATGTTAATGGGAAAAAAGAGTTTAAGGTTTTCGTTAATATAGTTATATATGAATTGTTGTTTTCTTTAATTGGACGTGTTGTTGCTGGCTGTTTTGTTGATAAGATGATGTATGGCGATTATAAGAAGGTTTTAGATTTCTCTAACGTCTTAGCTTTGAATTATGTAAATATATTAATTAGTTCGCTTGTTGTAATTTTTGGTTTTGTATTGTTGATGGCAATATTTAATTATGCTTCATCATTCTTCAGCAATAAAGGTTTGTCTTTTGGCGCATATTTATTGGTTGCTGCTTTGGCATTCTTCCCTCTAGTTTTAACCATTAATGCTTTGGCGCCAGTGCTAAGCGTTATGAGTTTATATATTGCTATTGGGGCATTGTTGGTTGCTTTTTTGTTCTCTTTTATGATATATGTAAATGCTTTATGGAATATAATGGAGTTTAAGAGTGATAACGGAAAAATCTTTTATACCATGATTGGTTTTGTTATGGTTTCTATTGTTGGGGTTATTCTAATATTTTTGTTCTGCGAAGATTATGTTAATGCCATTAAAGCTATTTTTAAGTAAAGTCGAAAGACTTTTTTTCATGAAAAAAAGCTCATTATGAGCTTTTATAAATACATGGCGGAGCAGGAGAGATTTGAACTCTCGCGCCAGTTGCCCGACCTACACCCTTAGCAGGGGCGCCTCTTCGACCACTTGAGTACTGCTCCATAACCAAGATAACATATGCATTATATCGAACTTTTACATTGTTGTCAACCTGTCTATTTGGTTTGTTTACCTTCTTTTTCTTTTATATTATTCTTCATCCTGTTAATTTCTAATTTTTTAATTTTATTGGAGGTATAAATGAAATATATGCCAAAACAAATTAATATAGCTGCCATAAAGTAGAATACTATTCCGTCCTTTAGTATTATAGTTGCTACTATTAAAAAAATGGAGCAAATGAAACATAGTATTCCGTCTATTAGTAGTTTGTTTATAGTTGGATATATTTTGTTGCCTCTTTTTGTATTTCTATACTTCTTTATATCTTCTTTTTTCATTTTTATCACCACACATTTATTATATTATTATTTTTAAAAATTGTATATAAAAAACTCCCGTAGGAGTTGGTTATTTAATGGTGTCCTCTTGGGGGCTCGAACCCCAGACCCACTGATTAAGAGTCAGTTGCTCTACCAACTGAGCTAAGAAGACATCACAAGTACGTTTATAATTATACAACATTATTTTAAAATAGTCCATTTTTTTTGTAAAAAATTTGAAATTTTAGTCTTTTTCTAGAAAATAGTTATAATTCTTGTTATTTTTGATTAATTCGATTAATTTTTTGTTGCTTTTTTATTATTCAGTTGGTATACTTAACTAGTCAGCGAGACAATTCTTAATAAAACTTGCAAAATTTTTGAAAATGGGTTATTATTAATTAGGTATTAGAAATGGGCTTGTAGCTCAGCTGGTTAGAGCGCACGCCTGATAAGCGTGAGGTCGGAGGTTCAAGTCCCCCCAGGCCCACCATTTTATGGCCCGTTGGTGAAGTGGTTAACACATATGCCTTTCACGCATACATTCATGGGTTCAAATCCCGTACGGGTCACCAAGTTGACTATTAGCTCCTAATGGAGCTTTTTTTGTGATATTTTTTAATTTGTTAAAAAATTATTTGATGGATATATTTTTTTTGTTATTTGTTGTATAATTAATATGATAAGGAGTGGTAGTTTTGAAAAATGAATGGATTGGTTTCGTTAAGGGGAACTGGGTTAACCAAATTGATGTAAGGGACTTTATTAATAAGAATATTAAGCCTTATGATGGTGATGAAGGCTTTTTAAATGGGAAATCTTTGAAAACAGACAAAGTATGGAAGAAGTGTGAAAAATTATTGGCTTCTGAATTAAAGAAACATGTTTTAGATATTGATGTTGATCATATGTCTGGGATTAATGCATTTAAAGCTGGTTATATAGATAAAGAGAATGAAGTTATTGTTGGACTGCAGACGGATGCACCATTAAAAAGAATTGTTAATCCTTATGGTGGTATTCGTATGGTTTATCAAGAGTTGGATGCTTATGGTTACAAGCTTAATCCTACAGTTGACAAGTATTTTAATGAATTTAGAAAAACTCATAATCAAGGTGTTTTTGATGCCTATACTAAAGAAATTAGAAAGGCTCGACATGTTGGTTTATTAACTGGGTTGCCTGATGCTTATGGAAGAGGCCGTATCATAGGGGATTATAGACGAGTTGCTTTATATGGAACCAGTTATTTAATGGAGCAAAAACAGAATGAATGGGATAATATGGACATCGAAGAGATGACTGAGGATGTTATTCGTATTCGTGAAGAATTATCTATGCAATATAGAGCTTTGGAAGAAACTACTAAGATGGCTTTAAAATATGGTTTTGATATTTCCAGGCCAGCTAAAAATGCAACAGAGGCTATTCAATGGACTTATATGGCTTATTTGGCTGCTATGAAGGAAAACAATGGCGCTGCTGAAAGCATTGGGAGAATAGATGGCTTTTTTGATATCTATATTGAAAGAGATTTAAAAAATGGTGTTTTAAACGAAGAGAGTGCTCAGGAATTGATTGATCAGTTCGTTATTAAATTAAGATTAATTAGGCATTTAAGAACTCCAGAGTATGACGAATTGTTTTCTGGAGATCCTACATGGGTAACTTGCTCTATAGGTGGTATTGACTGCAATGGTGTAAGTATGGTTAATAAAACAAGTTATAGAATTTTACATACTCTTACTAATCTTGATCCTGCGCCAGAGCCTAATATGACTGTATTATGGGCTCAAGATCTGCCTGATAATTGGAAAAAATATTGTGCAAAAATGAGTATTAAAACAGATGCTATTCAATATGAAAATGATGATTTGATGAGACCTTCTATGGGGGATGATTATGCTATTGCATGTTGTGTTTCAGCGATGAGAGTAGGTAAGGATATGCAGTTTTTTGGTGCTCGCTGTAATTTGGCAAAATCTTTACTCTATTCTATTAATGGTGGTATTGACGAAGTAAAAAGAGAATTGGTTATACCTGGTTTTGATAAAATGACTGATGAATATTTAGATTATGATAAGGTTAAAAAAAGTTATTGGCGGATGCTAGAAGAAGTTGCAAAAATATATAATGACGCTATGAATATTATTCATTATATGCATGATAAGTACGCTTACGAAGCTATTCAAATGGCTTTGCATGATACAAATGTTAATAGGTTGATGGCTTATGGTGTTGCAGGTTTATCTGTTGCTGCCGATTCGTTATCTGCTATTAAGTATGCTAAAGTAAAACCTATTCGAGATGAAGATGGTATTACTATAGATTTCGAAATTGAGGGAGATTATCCTAAGTATGGTAATGATGATGATCGAGTAGATAATATAGCTAAAGAAATACTTGAAAAAATTCATTCAGAGCTAGATAAACATCCTTGTTATAGAAATGCTCATACAACATTGTCTGTTTTAACGATTACATCTAATGTTGTTTATGGTTCTAAGACTGGATCAACTCCTGATGGTCGTAAGGCAGGTGTACCTTTTGCTCCTGGAGCTAATCCTATGCATGGAAGAGATGCTAGTGGAGCGATTGCTTCTTTAAATTCTGTCGCAAAATTGGACTGGGAGAACTGTTGTAGAGATGGAATATCTAATACTTTTTCTATTATTCCTTCTGCTTTGGGTAACGATGAAGATAGCCGAATAAATAATTTGGTATCCTTGATGGACGGATACTTTGTTCAGGGGGCTCATCATTTGAATGTTAATGTTTTAAATAGGGAAACTCTTATTGATGCTATGAATAATCCTGATAAATATCCTTTATTAACGATTCGTGTATCTGGATATTCTGTAAGATTTAATCGTTTAACTAGAAAACAACAAGAAGAAGTAATATCTAGGACCTTCCATGAGAGTATGTGATGCTTAAAGGTTCGATTGATTCTATTGAGACATTTGGTCTTGTAGATGGCCCTGGAATTAGAACAGTTGTCTTTTTAAACGGTTGTAAATTAAGATGTAAGTATTGTCATAATCCTGAGATGTGGCTAAAAAGAGAGGAAAACTATTCTTCTTTAGAAATTCTAAATAAAGTTCTAAGAAGTAAACCTTATTTTAAAAATAATGGAGGGGTTACTTTTTCAGGGGGGGAGCCTCTTCTACAAATAGATTTTTTGATAGAAACATGCAAAATGCTTAAGAATAAGGAAATTCATATTGCTATAGATACAGCTGGTGTAGGGTTAGGAGATTATAAGGAACTTCTCCAGAATGTTGATTTGGTTATTCTAGATGTTAAACATATTAACCCTAAGGGATATTATGATATTACTCGCCATAAAACTATGGATGAGGTTCATGAGTTTATTAGACAAATGAATGAGTCTAATAAGGACGTTTGGGTTAGGCAGGTTGTTGTTCCTGGTATCCATGATAATTATGAATATATGAATGACTTAGCAATTTATATTAAAGAGAAGATAAAAAATGTAAAAAAAATAGAGTTTTTACCTTTTCATCGACTTGGGAGAGAAAAATATATAGGAATGGGAATTCCTTATCCTTATGATGATAAAGATGATATGAATAAAGAAAAATGTAATGAATTGTATGATTATTTTATAAAAAAATATACTAGTTTGAACTAGTATATTTTTTAATTTAATACATTGTTTGATAAATCTGTTAGAAATTTATTCATGATAGTTATATAATCTTCTTTGTTATTTCTTTCTTTTTCTGTTAGAGTATTCATTGTATCTATTTCTACTAATTTTGCTTTATAATTATCAGATAAATCTTTTATTTCATCTATTAATGGGGCATTTGCTCTTACATAAATTGTATTGTATGTTCCGTTTTTGAATTTTTCTTTTATACTATTTGTTATGTTGTTTTTATCAGATATATTTATTATATGGAAGCCGTAGGTTTGTAAGAATGCAAAGGCATTGTCGGCTATTACTAATGTCTTTTTGGATTCTTCTGTATTATCTGCTATTGCTTTAAGATTGGCATCGAGAATCGATAGATCTTCTTCAATTTTTTTGTAATTTTCGTTTATTTCGTTTGTTAGGTATTTATTGTTGTTAATATCTATTAAATCATTTTTAATTGTGTTACACATCATTAAATAATTACTTGGGCTTAGCCATAATTCTTCTATACTATTACTATACTTTAAGCCATAATTGACATCGATTATTTGAATTGTTTTATTTAGATTTACTAATTTCCTGGCTATTTCTTTTTCTTCAGTTAGTCCATTATATATGAACAGATTTGTCGTTTTTGAATATTCTTTTATTTGTTTACTTGTCAATTTATAAGAGTTTGTATCAGCTCCGTTTGGATATATTGAAGTAATTTCTTGTTTAGTATATAGATTATTTACGATATATTCTATCGGATAAACTGTTGTAGTTATTTTTGTTCCCTTAGTAGTTTCCCCTTCGAAGCAACCTCCTAATGGAATAATTGCTAACGATAATATTAATATATATAATAATTTTTTCATATATCCTCCTTGGTATAATATTATTATAGTATAATTTGTTTTGTTTTTAAAGTTTTAATTTATTATCCATAACTTACTTCTTCATTAATTTGGTTATTTTTGATATAATAACCTAGGTGATTAGTATGGATTTTTTAGATAAATTTGGTATAAATATTGTTAATAAAGAGTTGCTTCTTACTGCTCTTACTCATTCTTCTTATGCTAATGAGCATAATTGTACTAGTTACGAAAGACTTGAGTTTTTAGGGGATGCTGTATTACAGATATTGATGAGTGACTATTTATATAATAATATGGATCTAAATGAGGGCAATATGAGTAAAACGAGGGCGGCTTATGTATGTGAAGCGGCTTGTGTTTATTATGCTAAAAGAATTAATTATATACCATTTATAAGGGTTGGACATGGTCAATTGGGGAAGATTAATGATACAATTGTTGCTGATATATTTGAAAGTATTATGGGGTGTTTGTATCTTGATCAAGGATTAGATGGTGCTAGAAAACTATTCGATTTGGTTGTTATTCCTTGTGTAGAAGAACATGATATGTTTTTTGGAGATTATAAGAGCAGACTTCAAGAAATGGTTCAAACTGATAAAAAATCGTTGGAGTATAAAGTAATTAAAGAAGTTGGACCTGCACATGATAAAGAGTTTACAATTGAGGTTGTTGTGGATGATATTGTGTATGGTAGAGGAGTAGGTAAGAGTAAGAAGGAAGCGGAGCAAAATGCGGCTTTAGATGCTATTAAAAAAAATGCTTTAAATAAATAATAGATTGGTTGTGTAAATATGTTTTTAAAATATATTAGAGCTGATGGGTTTAAATCTTTTGCAGATAAAACTGAGATCGAGGTCAATCCTGGTATTACTTGTGTTGTAGGGCCGAATGGATCTGGTAAAAGCAATATTGTTGATGCAATTAGATGGGTATTGGGCGAACAATCAGTAAAAGCTTTGCGCGGTGATAATTCCATGAGTGACGTTATATTCTCTGGGAGTAAATCAAGAAAAGAGAATAATAGAGCGATTGTTAGCCTTACTTTTGATAATAATGACAAATATTTAAATACGGAATTTAAAGAGGTTGAGATTAAGAGAGTTTTATATAAAACTGGAGAGAATGAATATTATATTAATAATACTAAAGTAAGATTAAAAGATATAACTGATTTATTTTTAGATACTGGTGCTTCAAAAGAATCATTTAATATAATTAGTCAAGGGGCTATCGCTGATATTATTAATAGTAAGCCCGAGAGCCGTAGGATTATATTTGAAGAGGCTGCAGGAGTCTTAAAATATAAAAAAAGAAAAGAAGATACATTAAAAAAGATTAATAAAACTAAGGATAATATAGAAAAGGTTGATTTAATTATTAATGAGTTGTTATCTTCTTTAAACCCTCTAAAGACTCAAGCTGAAAAAGCAAAAAAATATTTGGAATATAAGGAAGAATTAGAGAGAAAAGATATTGCTTTAATAGCTAATGATATAACTAATATTAATAATGAATATCAAACGGTTAAAACTAATGTTGAAAGGTTAAATAAGGATTTGGATAACTTAAGTAATAGTTATTCTAACGATGATAGCGAATTAGAAAAGCTTAAACTTGAAAGTATTAGAATTGATGAATCAATAGAGAATAAGAATAAAGATATTATGATGTTAGTAAAGCAGCTAAGTGATTTACAAAGCGAAAAGCAAATAACAATTGAAAGACAAAAGTATCAAGTTGATGATCAGAAACTTGAAAATAATATAATTGCTTTAAAAGAAGATATATTGAGTATTCAGAATTCAATTGAGATAGCGAATAAGGAGATGGATGAATTTAAATTAAAATTGAAATCTGAAAGTTTAGAGAAAATTGATTTGCATAAAAGATTGCAACAAATTGATAAAGAAAAACTGTTTAACCAAAACAGTTTGAACGCTCTCAATAAAGAGATTTTACAATTATCTAACAGAATAGATATTATTAATGATAATTTGAATAATGATACGAAACTTCCTTTTGCTGTTAAAGCGATTATTGATAATGTAAGACTTACTGGTGTTCATGGGGTATTGTCTAAATTGTTAGAAGTAGATGATAAGTATAGCAATGCTATAGAAGTGGTACTGGGAGCTAATTGTAATATAGTTGTCGTGGATAATGAAGATAGCGCGAAAAATGCGATTAATTATTTGAAGGATAATAAACTTGGTAGAGCTACTTTTTATCCTCTAAATATTATTAAAGCTAGATTTTTGGATAAAGATATTATAAATAAAGTTGTTAATGATAAAGGCTATTTAGGTGTTGCTTCTGATTTGATTAAATATGATAAGAAGTATCGCAATGTGTTTTCAAATTTGTTAGGAAATGTTATTGTGGTTGATAATATTGATTCCATGAATAGAATTGGTAAGTTGATTGATTATAAGTATAGGGTTGTTTCTCTAGATGGTGATATTTTATATAGTGGTGGAGCTATTTCTGGTGGTATTGCCAAAACTGGTAGGGGAATTATTACTGAAAAGAAAGAATTGGCAGACTTAAATAATAAGTTGCAAGCGAAAAAAGAGTCCGCTGAAGATTTATTAAATTCAATTGCTTTTTTGGAAAAGGATTATAGGGACATAGAAGAAAAGTATATTGATGTGGTTAGAAATATTTCTGTAGATGAAGAAGTAATTGAACAGAAAAATAGTTTTGTTATTCAACTTGAAGAACGATTGGCTAATAAAAAGAATGAGTTAGAAGGGACTAATAATATTTCTAAAAACGCTTTAGATTCGGAATTGGATGATATTATAAAAAAATACTATGATGTTAATAATAATAAGGTTTTAGTTGAGAAGGAATTGACTAAATTAAAGAGTAGTAAATTTGATATTTCTAATAAGATAAATGAATATGAAAAGAAATATAGAGATTTTAATAGTGCTTTTAATAGTAAACAAAATGCTTTAAAAGGTGAGGAAGTAAGACTTGGTAAGCTGGATGTGAAATTAGATTCTTTGTTGCTTAATTTGAATGAGAACTATGGCATGACATATGAAAGGGCTAAAGATGAATATATACTTGAGGGAGATTCAGAATCAGTGCGTTTAGAAGTTAATAGTCTAAAAGCAAGTATTAAAGATTTGGGTGATGTTAATACTGGAAGTATTGCCGAATTTGAAAGATTGAATGAAAGATATACTTTTTTAACTAATCAAAAGAAAGATTTAGAAGAAAGTATTGGAAGTTTACTGAGTATCATAGATGAAATGGATGAAATTATGAAAATTAATTTTGTTCAAACTTTTGAAAAGATTAAATCTGAATTTAGTGTTGTATTTAAAACTTTATTTAAGGGCGGGGAAGCAGTTCTTGAATTAACGGATCCTGGTAATATATTAGAAACAGGAATAGAAATTTCTGCTTTTCCTCCTGGGAAGAAGCTTAATTCTATAGCTTTATTATCAGGTGGAGAAAAAACTTTAACGGCAATTTCTTTATTGTTTGCTATATTGAATGTCAAGCCAGTTCCTTTTGTTGTTTTAGATGAAGTAGAGGCGGCTTTGGATGAGGTGAATGTTGATACCTTTGGTAAATACTTGGAAAGCAAGAAGAATAGAAGTCAGTTTGTTGTTATTACTCATAAAAAAAGAACTATGGAATATGCTGATGCGTTGTATGGTATTACTATGCAAGAGAGTGGAGTATCCAAATTGGTTAGTGTTAAGTTGGAGAACTAGCGTTCTGCTTAGGTGTTTGGCTAGGATAAATAAAAGAGATACTTTTGTATCTCTTTTATAGTGCCCTATATTTTTCTTTGTTTTTATATGGATTTTTAGAGTCTATTCTATCTACGAATAGTATTCCGTTTAAGTGATCTATTTCATGTTGGAAACATACTGCTAATTCTTCTCTTACGCGAATGTTATATAAATTGCCGTATTCATCATATGCTTCTAGAGTTATTCTTGCGTGCCTTGGAACAATTCCCTCAGTTGGTCTATTGATACTTAAGCAGCCTTCTCCCTCTTCGATATATATCATTTCTTCAGATGAACTTTTTATTTTAGGATTGATAACTACATGTCTTTCAAATTTTCCTTTTTCTACTTCTTCAGATACAACGAATATTCTTTTGGGAATACCGATTTGTATATATGATAAACCCATACCAGCTCTTAAATTATAGAATTCTCGTGTTTCTTCTATTTGTGACATTTCCAGATATTTCAGCATGTCGTGTATTCTTTGAATGTCTGTTTCTGGTAAAGGGAATGTAACTTCTTTACTTGTTGTTCTTAAAATTTTGTTTTTTTCATCTAATATTTTAATTTTTGGTAGTTTTTCCATTTGTCTCACCGCTATTAATGATATCAAATTTTTTGTAAAAATACAAATTCTATCATTGTAAAGATTAGCTATATCTTTTTTATGTTTGCTTTTTAATGTTTATAATATGTGGTATTATATTATAGAGGGATTGCTATGAAGAATAATTTAAAGAATATGAATTATCTTTTATTGTTATTAATGGTTTTTTATACTATTCTTGGAATAGTTATGATTTTATCTGCCTCTTCTGTAGCGGCTGTATTAAGATATGATGTGGCTTCTAATTATTTTGCTTTTAAACAAATTAGATATTATATATTAGCTTATTTTGCAAGTGTTTTTGTTATTTCTATTCCTACTAGTAAGTATAAATTTGTTTACAGGATTTTTTTGTATGGTATGATAGGCCTACTAGTTATGGTTTTATTTGTTGGAAAAATATCAGGAGGAGCACAAGCTTGGCTTGCTATGGGGGGGAGAAGGATTCAACCATTAGAGTTTGCCAAACTTGCTTTAATCCTTTATTTAAGTGTTTATTATTATAATTTTTCTTCTAGGAATTATAAGAATAAATGGTTATTTGCTTTCTTAGCTTTATATCCAATGATTTTATCAATAGTAATATTCTTTTTATTGGCTAAGCAGCCTGATTTGGGAGGAGCTCTTATAATTGCTTTTATTGCGGCTTTCATATTCTTTTCTATTCCTATGTCTAAAAAGAATAAGAAATTTCTTTACAAAATTGTTTTTATTCTTTTAGTAATTGGATCTATTGGAGTTTTTGTATTTAAAGATAAAATATTTGATGCTTATCAGATAAACAGGTTGAATTTTAAGAATCCGTGTTCTAGATACAAAGAAGATAGCGGGTATCAGGTTTGTAATAGTTATATTGCCATTCATAATGGGGGATTAAGAGGTGTAGGGCTTGGTAATTCTACACAAAAGTATATGTATTTGCCAGAGGCACATACTGATTTTATCTTTTCTATATTAGTTGAGGAGCTTGGACTTGTTTTTGCTTTCTTTATTGTTGTAGGATATTTTGTTATGCTTTTTGCAGTTTTAAAAATTGCTAAAAAAGCTACTAATTTAAGAAATAGTATCTTAGCTTATGGTATTTTTACTTATCTATTTGCTCATGTAATAATTAATCTTATGGGTATACTTGGTTTAATTCCTCTTACTGGCGTTCCTTTGCCTTTTCTTAGTTATGGAGGTAGCTATGGGATTTGTGTGGTTTTAGCTATGGCTATTATACAGAGGATTAATATTGAAAACAGAGTTGAAGAAAAGAGAAATAAAATAAAGAATCTGAAATAGATTCTTTTTTAAAGGAATTATTTATTACATTGCTAAAATATATTATGAAAGGGGTAGTAATACTGAAGGAGGTTTTATGAATTTTTTTGATAGTAAAAAGTATAAAGTATTTAGGGATGCCATCCAAACTTGTTTATTGCTTATCATAATAGTGATCGTTGGTTTTATATTTTTAAAGAAAAATACTAATGTTGTTGTAAATGCTGATAAGAAGGTTGCATTGGAAAAGAATGAGGTAAATGACAAATTAGATGATAAATGTTACGAAGAAGTTCGAAATATATATGTTGATGTTAAAGGGGCTGTTAAGAAGCCTGGCGTTTATTTATTAAACGAGGGGGATATGGTAAATGATGCGATTACAGCTGCTGGCGGTTTAACTAAAAATGGTGTTACAAGTAATATTAATTTAAGTAAAAAAGTTAGTGATCAGATGGTTATAGTTATTTATACTAAGAAAGAACTAATTAATTTTAGTAAAGATACTTCGAATAATATTATGGAGAATCTGCCGAAAGACGAGTGCAATTGTCCGACTTATGAAATTAATGAATGTAATGGCTCTTCAATAATTAATACTGATAAGGAAGCAGAAGGTAATATGCAAGAGGAAAGCAATGACGAGAAAATAATGCAAAATAAGGAGGAAAAAGTGAATATTAATACGGCTTCAAAAGAGGAGTTGCTTACTCTTAGTGGTATTGGCGATAGTAAGGCTTTAGCTATTATTGAATACAGGAACTCTAATGGAGGGTTTAGTTGTATAGATGATATTAAGAATGTTTCTGGCATAGGTGATTCGTTATTTGCAAAGATTAAAGAAAATATTACAGTCTAGCTCTTTTTATGTCATTTTGTTTATTATATTATTGTTATTGTTCCTATTTTATTTATTCTTTGATAATAAAGATAGTATATATTCAGATGGAAATAAAAGAATAATAGGGTATGTGGTTGATTATAAGGAGCAAAATGATAAATTAACTAGATTTGGATATTGATTATGGAGACTACATAGAGGTAGAAGGTGTTATGTATCGCCCAAAGAATAATACGATTCCGAATTGTTTTAATTATAAAAAATATCTTAATAATAAAGATATTTTTTATGTTATGAAAGCGAATTATATGAGAGTTATTTCTAAAACCAGGAATCCTTTGTTTATTATTAAAAAATTCTTGGTAAAAAGGATCGATCGAATCGATAAGACAGGATATATTAGAGCGCTAGTTCTTGGCGATAAAAGCTATCTGGATAATTATAGTGTTTATCAAAAAATTGGTGTTTCTCATTTGTTTGCGATATCTGGCATGCATGTTACATTATTAATGACGATTTTTTTGAGGATTTTTAAAAGATTTAGGTTTAAATACATTTTATTAGATTTGTTATTAATTTGTTATGGATTTATTATCTTGTTTCCTTCTTCGATAAAAAGGGCTTTGTTATTTTTATTCTTTAAGCAATTTAACTCTAAGTATAGTTTAAATCTTACTAATACTAGAATACTTTTCCTTACTGCTTTTTTTCTTCTTGTATTTAATATTAAAACTATTTATGATCCCTCTTTTGTTTATTCTTTTACTTGTGTTTTTGGTCTTTTATACTCTGACAGTAGGGTTTATATTAGAAATAGATTTTTGAGAGTTTTTAAAAGCACTGTTATTGTTGCTTTGTTTACCTTACCTCTTTCCCTATATTTTAATTATGAATATAATTTTCTATCTATTTTGTATAACGTTTTTCTGATTCCTTTTGTTTCGGTTATAGTTTATCCTTTATCACTTGTATCTGTTCTATTTTCGTTTCTTTATCCTTTATTTGAATTATCTATTAATATTCTTAGGTTCTTATGTGAATTTTTTTCTCGTTGGAATTTTTTAAGGCTTAATATGTCTTTTAGTATTGGAAAGCTTTTAATATATTATTTCTTATTATTTCTTTTTCTGAATAAGAGTAGATTTTTTTTTCTTGGTATTATTGTTTTTTTCTTGGCTGTTAAAATATCTGTTAAATTTGATAGCTCGTATAGAGTTTATTTTTTCGATGTTGGACAGGGAGATTCTTCTTTATTAATATCTCCTTTCGGAGGAGATGCGGTATTGATTGATACTGGTGGCAATGCTACAAACATGGATTATCATGGATCTGATGATATTATTTCATTTTTAAAGAGTATCAGTATTACAAAATTGGAGAGTTTAGTTTTAACTCATGGAGACTATGATCATATGGGAGAAGCTATTAACTTAGTTAATAGTTTTAAAGTCGAGAAAGTAATCTTTAATTGTGGATCATACAACGATTTAGAAAAAGAATTAATAAAAGTATTAGGTAAAAAGAAAATAAAATATTATTCATGTATTAAAGAATTAAATGTAGATAAGAATAAACTATATTTTTTACAAACAAAAGAATATGATAATGAAAATGATAATAGTAATGTTATTTATACTGAAATAGATGGATTTAAATTTATGTTTATGGGAGATGCTTCGGTGACTACGGAAAAAGAAATACTCTCTAAATATAATGTATCAAATATAGATGTATTAAAAGTAGGACATCATGGAAGTAAAACAAGTAGTAGTCAAAGTTTTATAAATGAGATAAATCCTAATTATTCAATAATTAGTGTGGGTAAAAATAATAGGTATGGACATCCCAATAAAGAAACATTAAATAATTTAACTAATTCTAAAATATATAGAACAGATCAAGATGGAAGTGTTATGTTTAAAATTAAAAATGATAAATTAAATATAGAAACATGTAGCCCTTAGGAAGGAGTAAATATGAATTATTATTATGAAATAAAAAATGAATTAATAAACAATGAAATTAATAGAAAAGTTAAGAATTATTCAATTAACAAAAGTGATTTAAATTCTTACTATAATGTTGGAAAAATATTAAATGAAGCAGGTAAGCATTATGGCGAAGGAATAATAAAAGAGTATTCACAAAAACTAAAATATGATTTAAATAAAAATTATAGTGTTAGATTATTATATAGGATGTTGAAATATTATAATTTTGTATCAGAAGAAAAATTGCCGACACTGTCGGCAAAATTATCATGGAGTCACTACGACGAAATTTTAAGATTTGATGATATTAATAAAATTGCATTTTATATTAAAATTAGTGAGCAGCAAAATTTATCAGTTAGGCAGCTAAGAGAAAGAATAAAGTCTAATGTATATGAAAGATTACCAGAATCTACTAAGAATAAATTGATAAAGCAAGATGAATCTAATGTGGTTGACTTTGTAAAAAATCCAATTGTAATTAGAAATGGTAATAAATATGATATATTTTCAGAAAAGGTATTACAAAAATTAATTTTAGA
>CADCFX010000033.1 GCA_902800945.1 uncultured Erysipelotrichaceae bacterium
CCTTTGCCATTTTTAGATAATCAGAAAGATAATCGACATAAAGAAATTCTAAAAAGAGAGTTATCGATTCACCAGGTTAAAGCAGATGCATTAATAAAAAGGGATATTGAAGGGGAAGGTTTTTTAGAGCCTTATTCTGAGATAATTGTTGATGTTGGTAAACCTGTTTTAGTTAAAGAAAATGCCGATGTAGAACCTATGAAGATTATTAAAGCAGATATAATTGAGGGTAATCAATTGGTTCCAAATACAGATGATGAGGAAATTAATGAAAGAATAAGAGAAGCTCAGCCGATTCTTTCTCCTGTAGAAATATTGGATTCAGATGAGTTGACAAAGAAGATTAAGGATTATGATAACAAAGTTGCTGAGTTGAATGACATATTAATTAAGCTTGAAAAAATGACGAAACTAAGAGAGCAAGAAAGCCAAGAGGAAAACAGTGTTGTTATAACTAATTCCGATTTGGAAAGGGTAAAAGAAAAGAAAGTTAATAAAGATCCTAAAAAGATTGTTGATAATTATTTGATCGGCAGAAAGATTAGAGTAGTTAACTCAGAGGAAGCTCAAAAAAGAAAGAATAAAAAGCCAAAAGAAACGGCTGAAAAAATGTTGTTAGGCAAGGAGAAAGATGGGGTAAATGATCGCTTGGTAATAGAAAAACCTCAATCAATGGATTTGCCAAAGAAAAAAGAAATTACTCTGGAACAAATTAATAATGATGCTAGCTCTTCTGCTATCGAGGTAAAGCCAGAAGAGATTGTGAAGAAAAAGAAGAAAATGACTACTTTGGATGTTATTTTAAGGGATTTAAATACTATTAACAAAAAGGAAGATAATGATTTATTATTTAATCCCAAAATGATAAAGAGGGTAGATAGTAATAAGAAGGAAGAAAAGAAATCTAAAAAAGAAAAAAAGGGAAGATTTATTTATATTGTTAAGGAGAAAGACAAGAGAAATTAGTGATTTACATTAATTTCTCTTTTTGGTATAATCAATACATAGTAATAATAAGCGAGGTGTTTTTTTCGTGGAAAATAAAACTACTACAGAAAAAGTGATATTAGTAAAGGATAGTATGCCAAGAATCTTATGTAATTTGGCTGATTTAGGTGGCAAAGGAAATATTATCACGAAAAAGATAAATGGTATTATTGAAGGGCGTACGGCCAGAATAGGTGAGCTTGAAGAAGAGTATGCAGATGCATCAAAAAAACTAAATGCTGCTATAGATATGAAGAGTACGTTGAGTTTGGGGCCAGAAGCTTTTGAAGAGTTTATAGCTTCTTTTCGTAGTAATAAAGTTTTACTTAAATATCTAGATGCTTTGGGTGTTGGTAATGTTTTGGACCCAGCTATTGCTGCTCATCAAGAAGAAGAAAATACCAAGAAAAAAGCTAATGAGTGTGCAGATAATATCAGCCGTTATGATGATATGAGTGGAAAAATGGCCGAAGAAAAGCGAAGACTAACTAACCAATTAGAAGAGCTTAAAGGTGTGTTAAAAAAGGCAACTGATGCGGCTAAGGATTTAAAACTTGTACTTCAGTCTGCTATGGATAATAAGGTTGGATCGTTAAATAATGACTTTTTGAATAAGGTTTTAGAACCTGTTTTTGCGGCCGCTGATAAGGTGGGGATTAGATTAACAGAGGATAATACTGATTCTTTTGTTAAAAAGGCTTTTATTGATTTATTATTTCCTGACAAGTTAGAGAAGGACTATGTTGAGGCGACGGATGGTATGGCAGGCGATTTGCACTTTGTTGAGGCTGGTGGAGAAGTTAAAAAAGAAGAGCCTGGTATTGAAGCTGTCTCTTTGACGGGAATTTCAATTGACGATGCGGTTGAGGAACCTAAATATGATGGTGAAGACGCAGAAGCAAAAGTCTTAGAAGAAGATAATATCACTTCTGATTTGAATCCTTTTGAAGAGGTTGAATCTGAGGATATATCTTATCAGGCTCAGGCTGATGATGAAATGAAAAAGAGTAATACTTCGGAAGTGGCAATTGAGGATGACGAAGGTATTAATGAAGAACCGGTTAAGGATGGCAACATAGTATCAAATTCAGCCGAGGATAAGATGAATGATGTGGCTAAAGAATTGGCAAACGAAGTGCTAGTTTTAGATGAGTCAAGGATGAATCCTCAATTGGCTGAAATGGTTGAAAAATGTGACAAGGAAGTCTTGAATAAAAATGTTGAGACGTTAAAGGCTTTACTTCCGGATGATTCGGAATTGTATAATATTATTAATGTAGATGGAAAACCTTATTCTTATATTACGGATGTTGAATTGGTTTCAAAAATTAATTATTTGAGAGGTTTAGGAGTTACTGATCATGTTATTGCTTCATCAGTTCAGTTACACTATCTTGTATGTAATTTAGCTAAATTAAAAGGAGAAGTTAAAACAATAGAACAAAGAGAAGGAAATAAAGAATTTAAATTTGATCCTAAATATATACCAGTGTTTAGGTATGGTGTTGAAAATTTGTTTAAGGCATTGGATGTATTAGCTGGATATGGAATTACGTTAAATGATAAAGAATTAGATCCTAATATGATAATTCTTGCAAAATATTGTGATAATGTAGGACCCGACATGGAAGTCCTTGCTAGAAATAGTATTAGTTTGTTGAGAAAAAACGGGACTTATGAATTGGGAGTATTTGTAAAGCGCTTTGATGAATTAGAAAAGAATATTGGCAGTATGGTTGAATCTAATGGCGAGGAATTGTTGTTATCACCAGAAATACTGAAATATAATACAGATGTAGTATTGGAAAGATCTTCATATTTGGTTGAAAATGGTTCGGAACCAAGTCCTAAGATAATAACTGGTCCATTTAATAGACAATTTGATTATCCGCAATTATCTTCTCTTCCTAGTATGGAAAAGAATAATGAAGAGTTAGATAATGTTAATCCTTTGTGTTCTATTATTCGAGAAATATTAGACAAGGCGTATAAAGACGGAAGTATTTTTAGAGTTGTTGAGTTGTCTCCAGAAGCTGCTGATATAATTCAAGAGTTAATGGGTAAATTCGAAGCTGATTTTGGAGCTGAAGCGGTTAGTGAAAGAGCTTATAAAGTGGGAGACTTGTTAGTATATAAGCATAAATTTGATAGAAATTTGACTTATTTGGTCAGTGCTTTATTGGATAGTGGAGAAGACTTGTTGGCTGAAGCTGATGAAGTGTTACTTGCTAGTGCTTTCTATAATTCGCAGACTCCATGGAAAACTCTTGTTGATAAGGTTATGAGACACGAAGGTAATGAGTATCAGAGAGGAGTAGCTGCATAATGGAAAATGAGAATAAAAAGGAAATGGTAGTTACTAATAATATAGGATTTGCGGATACAAGTTATTCTTTTATTGAGAATCTTGGTTTTGATGAAGAACATATTAAAGAGCTTGAATTGTTGCCTAAAGAGGCTATTGAGTTGTTAAATGAAGAACGTGAAACTGTAATTAGAAATATTTCTTATTTGAAAGATTTGGGAGTATCTAATTATCAAGAAGCTTTTTTAAGATTTTATAATATGTTTTTGATGGAACCACATTATTTTGAAGAGATTTTTTCAAAATATGATAAAGATGATTTAATAGCTAAATTAGAAAAGAATGTGGCTATAATGGAGTATTTATAAGAAGTACATTTGTACTTCTTTTCTTTTGTGTTAAGTGATATAATTGGATTGAGGTGCAGCTATGAATTATTTAGAAGAATTAAACGACAAACAATTAGAAGCAGTGGTTCATGTTGATGGGCCGTGTTTAGTGTTGGCTGGGGCTGGCTCTGGTAAAACTAAGGTTTTAACTACTAGGATTGCTAGATTAATTGATTGTGGAATTCCTTCTTATAATATTTTAGCTATTACTTTTACGAATAAGGCTGCAAAAGAAATGAAAGATAGGCTAGAAAAGATTGTTCCTGGTAATTATGCTTTTGTTGGTACTTTTCACTCTCTTGGAGTAAGGATTTTGCGAGAACATGCTGATATAATGGGATATGATAAGAATTATTCAATAATAGATAGTGATGATGCTTTGTCTATTATAAAAAGAATAATGAAAGAGAAGATGATTGGTAATAGTGATATTACACCATCCTTTGTTAGGAATAAAATTAGTAGTATAAAGAATGATATGCTTTCGGATTCTGAGATAGATAATTATTTTTCATCTGGTAATGATGTCATAATAAAAGAAGTGTTCTATGAGTATCAAAGAATACTAAGGCAGAATAATTCTGTTGATTTTGATGATTTATTATTGTTGCCTGTGAGAATGTTTATAGAACATAAAGATATTTTGGAAAGTTATCAAGATAAATTTAAATATATTTTAGTGGATGAGTATCAGGATACAAATGAGGTGCAATATAAGTTATCTAAGTTGTTGGCTAGTAAGTATAAAAACATCTTTGTTGTTGGGGATCCTGATCAGTCTATATATATGTTTAGAGGTGCTAATTTTAGAAATATTCTAAATTTTGAGAGGGATTATAAAAATGCGAAAGTTATTCCGTTAGAAGAAAACTATCGATCAACTAATACAATATTGGAAGCAGCAAATTCTGTTATTAAGAATAATAAAGAGAGAAAAGAAAAAAATTTGTGGAGTAGTAAGGGTGATGGCTGTAAAATAAAGTATTTGCGTGCTTATGATGGAAGACACGAAATACAGTTGGTGCTTGATGAAATTAAGGAATTATATCGAGAGGGATATAGTTATAGTGATATTAGCGTTTTGTATAGAACTAATGCTCAAGCCCGTTTGGTTGAAGAGATGTTTTTGAAGAGTAATGTTCCTTATAAAGTTGTGGGTAGTTATTATTTTTATAATAGGAAAGAAATTAAGGATTTGATATGTTATCTTCGATTAATATTAAATAAAGATGATGAAATAAGCCTTAGGCGAGTTATAAATGTGCCTAAAAGAGGAATTGGAGAAGCGACTCTTAAGAGACTTGAATCTTTGGCTAGGGACCAAAGCATTTCGATGTTTGAGGCGATGAGTAAAGGAAAAGAATTGGCGTTTAAGGAATTAATATTGGATTTAATTAATGATAGTGAAAATTTATCTTTGACTGATTTAATTGAAGAAATACTTAGTAAGACGGGAATTCGAGAAGAATATGAAAGCACCAAGTCTTTAGAGAATGAATTGCGTTTAGATAATTTAGAGGAATTTAAATCTATTACTAAGACGTTTGAAGATAGGACGGGGTCTGTATCTTTAGAAGATTTTTTGGAAGAGATATCATTGGTAGCTGATATGTCTGAACACCAAGAGAAAAATGATGGTGTAACATTAATGACTATGCATAGTGCTAAAGGATTAGAGTTTAAGGTTGTCTTCTTAGTTGGTATGGAAGACGGTATTTTTCCTCACCAAAATGCATTTTTTGAGTCGCAAGGTTTAGAAGAAGAAAGAAGATTGTGCTATGTAGGGATAACAAGGGCTAAAGAAAAGCTTTTTCTAAGTAATGCAAAAAGAAGAATACTATATGGAAAAGATGTAATTAATCCTCCTAGTAGATTTATAGCAGAAATAGATGATTCTTTGATAGATATAGATAATAAAAATATGTTTGAAGAGGAGAAAATAGATAAGAAGAAATATTATAAAGATGAAGATGTAGATTTTAGTGATGGAGATATAATAGATCATGATGTTTATGGAAAAGGTGTTGTGGTTAGTATAAGCGGTGATATAATAACTGTAGCATTTAGTAAAAAGTATGGCATTAAGAAGTTATTAAAAAATTATAAAGGTATAACTAAAGGATAGGAGTGGAATTATGGAATTAGTTATTATGGCAGCTGGAATGGGAAGTCGTTTTGGAGGATTGAAGCAAATTGCGCCGATGGGGCCAAATGATGAATTCATTATAGATTATTCGGTATTTGATGCAATCAGAAGTGGATTTGATAAAGTTGTTTTTATCATTAAAGAAGAGAATTATGATGTTTTCAAGGAAACAATTGGAAGTAGAGTTGAAGGACACATACCTGTAGAATATGTTTTTCAAAAGATAGATGATATTCCGGATTGGGTTCAGATTCCTCAAGATAGGGTTAAACCATGGGGAACAGCTCAAGCAATATATGCTGCAAGAGATGTGGTAAAGGATAATTTTATTGTTATTAATGCTGATGATTTTTATGGTAAAGAAGCATATGAGGTGGCAGCAGATTTTCTTAAGAATAAAAAAGAACACGAATATGGGGTAATAGGATACAGAGTTAATAATACTTTAACAGATAATGGGGCTGTTAAAAGAGGTCTTATTGTTCAAGAAGATGGACTTTTGAAGTCGCTGATAGAGAGTTCTATTGAGAGAGATGATAAGGGTATAAAATCTACGCCACTAGCTGGGGGAGAGAGTATTTATATTTCAGAGGATTCTTTAGTATCAATGAATATGCTTGCTTTTGATGTCTCTTTATTTGATTTAATAAAAGAAAAGATGGAAGACTTTTTTAAAGATAATGCTAATAATCTGGAAAAGTGTGAGTTTTTATTGCCAGATATATTAGATTATGCTAACAAAGAGAAGATTGCGGACGTTAGAATAATAGAAACGAATGCTAAATGGTATGGGGTTACCTACAAAGAAGATACCGATAGTGTTAGGAACGCTATTAAGGATATGATTCAGGAAGGGAAGTATCCTAATGATTTATGGAGATAAGTTGTTAAAAACTTATCTTTTTTACAGTAAATAGTCATAATGAATGATATTACTTGCTTTGTGGCACCAAAATATACACTCTGTTTAGTAACAATAGTACAGAAAAAGTCAATGCGATAGAATTGCTGTAATATGCGAAGGGGTGTTTTATTTGCTTGATTGCTTAATGTGTTATATTGTAGTATAATTTAATTACTCATGAAGAGGTGGTATGTGATGAAAAAATTAAAAAGGCTTTATACTGAACATAGGGTGTTTGCAATTTTAATGGCTTTAGTGATCGTCTGTTTTGTGTTAATCGGAACGGTTTTAATGCAATGTTTTTATGTTGGAGGAAATAAAAATAAGTATGGAGATCGGTTAAATGGTATTGATAAAGTAAAATTATCATCGGCTTTTATAAAAGATACTGAAAGCAAGTTGATTTCAGAAGAGATAGTAAAAAAAGCGGATATAATAGTGACTGGAAAAATAGTTTATATATCTATGAAGTTTGACGCTCCTACCACTTTGGTAGAGGCCGAAAGTGTTGCTCAAAAATCTTTGGATTATTTTAAGGATGAAGAAAAGAATTATTATGACTTTATGTTTACTTTGAAAGAGGATTCAACAGAAAGCTCTGAGGGCTTTTTAATAAGTGGATCTAAGAATAAAAATGGTTCTGGTTTAGTATGGAATAATAATACTCCTATTGTTGAGAATACTATTGAGTCAACGGAAAAAAGTGATGGAGAGTAATTATTATGACAAAAGAAAGAAAAAAAATTGTTCTTGTCGCCATAATTATAATAAGTATCTTTGTGGCTGTAGGAATTGGGACCTATTTGATATTACATGATGATAACAAGTTAGATGTAAAAGAAAAGGAATGGATAGCGGATAATAGCAATAGTGTTCAAAGTGTTTATGTGGTTAATAATATTGATATATTAGGGAAAAATGGGTCGGGAGTTTTGTTTGATTTGTTAGATTCTTTAAAAAAAGAATATAGCTTAGATATTAATCCCATTACTTATAATACAGGAGAACAAGCGGGTGAAAGAGCCTTTAAAATTACTACAGAAGTTGGTAAGAATCAAACGGTAGTTTTTAAAGAACATTTTGTTTTGGTTAGTAAGAATATGAATTCTATTAGTTCTTTAAAGCAACTTAACAATGTAAATATTGGTGTTGTTGCATCTGATGAGGGAAGTATTAAGAATTATTTGAATGGTATTAATGTTTCTATATTACCTTATGAATCTTCTACTAAGTTGTTTGAGGCTTTAGAACAGAGTCAAGATATAACATATGCTATAGTTCCTTTAGAAGAAAGTTTATCTTCTATTCTTACTTCAAATTATTATGTAGATTATCATATTAGTGATTTCAACAAATATCTAGTATATGAGAAAAAAGATGATGATGTTTTCAGTTCTATAGTATCAAAATTTATAGCTAATTATTTGAATGATGGATTTTGGGATTCATATAATAAGAATCAATTAGATACTTTTTTGAGTGCTTTATCTGTTTCAGAAAAGGATTATATGAAGGTTACGGCCAAACCATATCAATATGGCTTCTTAAATAATAGCCCTTATGAGGTTTTAACGGGTGGATCTTATGGTGGAATTGTAAGTGAATATATTTCAAAATTTAGTGATTTTAGTGGAGCAGAGTTTGAGTTTACTAGGTATAAAAATTATAATAAGTTTACAGAAGCAATTGCTAATAATAAGATTGATTTGTTTTATAATTACTATGATCTTAATACCGAATATAACAGAATAGAATCTTTAGATTATATTTCTTTTGTTGTTATTGCTGCTGAGGATAATGACATAGTTATTAATTCTGTTGGGGCGTTAGGAAATACACCAATATATGTTCAGAAAGATAGTATATTAGAGAAATATTTGGATAATGTTGGGGGCTTAAAAGTAAAGAATTATAGTAATTTGGATGATTTAAAGAAAATAGTTAAGAAGAAATATGTTGTAGCTATGGATAAAGCTTCTTTTGAGTATTATAGCAAGTCTTTCTTGAGTGGGTATAATGTGAGATATGAAAATGTTTTAAATGATACTTATAATTTCTATGTAAAGAAAGATAATGAAATATTCGAATTGTTATTTTCAAAGTATATTAATACTTTAGATCCTAAAGAGATACAGGTGAAAGGTATTTATAATCATTCATTAACAATTAAGTCTGGGACTATTATTGGTAGAATTGCTCGTTATGCGTTGTTAGTAGTATTTTTTGTAGTAGTATTATTGTTATTATTATATAAATCTACTAAGCAAGTAAAAATAGCTAAGAAGATAAAAAAGGAAGATAAAATAAAATATATAGATCAATTGACTTCGTTAAAGAATAGAAATTATTTGAATGATAGTTTGCCGGGCTGGAATAAGAATTCTATCTATCCACAAGCAACTGTAGTTATAGACTTGAATAGAATACAAGAAATAAATGATAATGATGGATATGATAGTGGAGATAAGCAAATAAAGGCGGCTGCTAATGTGTTGGTTAGGACACAATTAGATAACTCTGATATAATTAGGACAGATGGTAATGAGTTTTTGTTATATTTAGTTGGTTATTCTGAGAAACAAGTTGTAAGTTACATAAGAAAGCTTAATAAGGAGTTTAAAAAGCTACCATATGATTATGGTGCTGCCATTGGGTATAGTATGGTTTTAAATGATGCTAAGACGTTAGAGGATGCTATTAATGAATCTGTTGATGATATGAAAAACAAGAAAATAGAACAAGGTTCTACTGGAGATAGTGGTTATGGTAAAGAAGCATAAGGGGCGTTTTTTGAAGCGTTTAAAGGCCTCTATTACGAGGCCTGAAATGCTTGTTTTGCCTGGGCAAATTGCTTTCTTCCTGTTTTTATCTATAGTTCCAACAATAACTTTGCTTGGTTATTTTTGTGCATACTTAAATATTTCTGGGGAATTAGTTAATTCTTTTATAGGAAATACTATAGGTGAAAACTATGCTAGTTTACTTGTGCCTATTATTAGTTCAACGAAGATTACGCCGTCATTCTTTATACTATTGGGTGTTGGATATTTTATAGCTTCAAATGGGATGAGTTCTATGATAGTTGCTTCTAATATGATATATGGTATTAAAGATTCAGGTTTTATTAAACGTAGGTTTAAGGCGGTTGTAATGGAAATAGTAATTGTAGTGTTATTTCTATTTGTTATAATAGTTCCATTGTTTGGTAATAGTATTATTAAGATACTGCATTATTTAAATTTAAATGTTGAGACGACAGAAATGATTGTAAATATTTTGAGATTTTTAAAAGGCCCTTTTTCTTGGCTAGTTATATTTATATTTGTTAAATTATTATATACGATGGCGCCGGACAAAAGGATTCCAAGTAAAAGAGTTAATTTTGGAGCGTTATTTACTACTGCTGGTTGGATATTGGGAACATTGGTATATTCTTATTATATAAATCATATTGCTAATTATTCATATTTCTATGGTACATTAGCTAATTTGGTAGTGCTAATGGTTTGGATATATTTTTTATCTTATATATTTGTTATTGGTTTAGCTATGAATTATCATGAAGAACTAGAAGTAACTGGATTTGTAGATGTTATTAAGATTATAGAAGAAAGTGCTAATAGTGCGCCGGTAATGACTGATAAAGATGTGAATAAAGTGGCTTCCAAAAGGAAAAAAAGTAGGACTAAAGAATAGAATTTTTTGTTTATGTGGATATGGGGATGAGGATGTATGAAATATGATGAAATATTTGATTATTCAGAGTATTCTGTAGCTGCAAATTATAGAGACTATGTCAGTGATCCGAATTCGTTTTTACCATATTGTACTTGGCCCGGAGTTAAGCTTTACAAGGGTATTGCCAATTATGATTTTGCTGTTTTGGTTAAGGATCATGATTGTTTTTTTCCTGTTATTATTTATGAAGAAGGGCAAAAATTGCCTAGTATGTATCAAACTTATTTAGAAAGAAATATTGATGGAACAAAATATTGTTTTGCTACTATAAAATATGCTTTTTTTCTAGATAAGAATGGAACTATACAAAATGATCCTGATGGAGTTTATATTACTTCTACTGTTACTAAAGGGAAAGGGATAAGAGCTCTTAGTGGAGTGTTTACTGATAAAGAAATGCTTTTTATGACGAGTGACGAAAAGCCTTTTACGATATCTGATCTGGTTAATGGAGTATTTTCTTCTTATTCTGCGAAAACTTATTCTTCGAAGGAATTTTAATTTTATGTAATTATTCTATATGAGTAATTACTTTTTTTATGGAATATTGTTATAATAAATATTGGTGATTGAAATGGAAGAAGTTATAAAATATTTAGTAAATACTTTAAAGTTAAGTGAGCAACAGATTAATACGGTTTTGGAAATGTTGGCTGAAGGAGCTACTATTCCTTTTATAGCTAGATACAGAAAAGATAAAACTGGGAATTTAAATGAGGATCAAATTAGAGCAATAGAAGAGCAATATAAATATCAAAAGAATTTATTGGAAAAGAAAGAAGATGTTATTAGACTTATAGATGAAAAAGGAATGCTTACTGATGAAATAAAAGAAGCTGTTATGAAGTGTACTAAGTTAACGGAGGTTGAAGATGTTTATAGGCCTTATAAGGAGAAAAAGAAAACTAAGGCATCTGAAGCGTTGAAAAACGGATTAGAACCTTTAGCGAAGATGATAATGGCCTTTCCTGTTAAAGGAAGTTTAGAAGAAATGGCAAGTAAGTTTATTAACGAAAATGTTAAGGATACTAATGCAGCATTAGAGGGAGCTGGGTATATTATTGCCGAATGGATTAGTGATAACGCTTCATATAGAAAATGGATAAGAAATAATGTATATATGAATGGTACAATTACTTCCAAATTGAAAAAGAATGCCGAAGATGAGAAGAAATTATATGAGATGTATTATGATTTTGTTGATAGAGTAAGGTATATAAAGCATTATAGGGTTTTAGCATTAAATAGAGGCGAGAAAGAAAAGGTATTAACTGTTGGTATAGATATGGATGATGATGCTATTCAAAGTTATTTAGAAGGGAAGTTAATAAAAAGTAATGAATCATTTGTGGTGGAATTGGTTAAAAATAGTATAAAAGATTCTTTGAAGAGATTGATATTACCAAGTATTGAGAGAGAGATAAGAAGTGAGCTTACTGAGAAAGCAGAAAGGTTAGCAATTGATACTTTTGGTGTTAATTTAGAACACTTATTACTTACTAGACCATTAAAAGGGTATAAAGTATTAGGTTTTGATCCTGGATATGTTAATGGTTGCAAGTTAGCGGTTGTATCAGAAAATGGTTCTTATTTAGATTCAACTGTTATTAAACCATTCTTAAATGGAAGTAAGCAAGAGGAATATATTAAAGCTAGTAAGTTAATAGTTAAGAATTTAATAGAAAAATATAAAGTAGATATAATAGCTATAGGTAATGGTACTGCTTCAAGGGAATCAGAAAAGTTTTGTGCAGAGATGATACAAGAATATAAACTTCCTTGTAAGTACGTAATAGTATCCGAGGCTGGAGCATCAATATATAGCGCTTCTAAATTAGCTATTGAAGAGTTCCCTGATTTAGAGGTGGAAAAAAGAAGCGCTGTAAGTATAGCAAGAAGATTGCAAGATCCACTATCAGAACTGGTTAAAATTGATCCCAAGTCGATTGGTGTAGGGGAATATCAATATGATGTTAATCAAAAAGAATTGGGAGAGGCATTAGATTTTACTACTACTAAAGTAGTTAATGAGGTAGGAGTAAATATTAATACTGCTTCTAAAAGTATATTAAAGTATGTGTCGGGATTAACTAAGTCGGTAATAGATAAGATATATGATTATAAAGAAAAGCATAAAATAACTACTAGGGAAGAAATAAAGAAGATTAAAGGTATTAGTGATAAGGTATATGAGCAGTCAATAGGTTTTTTAAGAATACCAGATGGTACTAATCCTTACGATAAGACAGGCATTCATCCAGAGAGTTATGAATTGACCTCTAAATTATTAGAAATACTGGATTTAAATATTAAAGATATAAATGAGGAAAAATTTAAAGAGATTTTAAAGAAACAAGAACCACTAAAATTATCAAAAGAATTAAATAGTGATATATATACTGTGCAAGATATAATAAAAGAGTTATTAAATCCAGGATTGGATCCGCGCGATACTTTAGAAGCTCCAATTTTGAAAAGCGATGTATTGCATATAGAAGATTTAAAAGTAGGAATGGAATTACAAGGAACAGTACGTAATGTTGCTTCTTTTGGAGCTTTTGTAGATATTGGATTGCATGATGATGGCTTAGTACATATTTCTAAAATGAGTAAGTCTTTTGTAAAAAATCCTAATGATATAGTTAATGTTGGAGATATAGTTACTGTTTATGTAAGTGATATAGATTTAGTTAAACAAAAAGTACAATTAAGTTTAATAAAAAATTAAAAGGAATTAATCTAGTGATTAACTCCTTTTCTTTTTAGTACTCTTTTTAAAGATAAAGTGTAATATTATACCAATTATAATTCCTAGTAAAGTATTAAATAAAACTATGTCTCTGTATAATGTCATCCAAGTAATAGAACATTCTGTATGGTTTTTTCGAGACCAATTAGCAACTACTTGATATTTATTAGAATATCTTTCTTCTAATATATCATAATCATTTAACCAATGTTCTTCATAATTGTTTGCATCTTCAGTTATATCGTGATTCCAATCTTCTTCACAATATTTTTTATCTTTTATACAGTTATTAACCGTGTTTAACCATTTTTGATTTTCTTTAATACCTAAACAGGAATAAACTAGAACGACAATTGATGTCAGTGCTAAAGCTATACTAGTTGTTAATAATATACTTTTTAATAAACTTTCTTTCATTATCTTTTTCATATTATCACCTCTATTGTGGTAATTATAACTCTTTTTGTGTTACATTTATGTATTTTTGTTTTTGATATATGTAAAATAGAATATATAAAATAACTGTCTTTAATGGTATAATATATTATAGTTGGTGATTAGTGTGAAGAAAAAAATAAATCCTTTTGTGATATATAGCATTTTTTTATTATACTTTGAATTGATAATTAAGTATATTATGTTGAAAAAAGTTATAAATATTGGATTGATATATTTAATAATATTTTTATTGCCAGTATGTTTATTATTTACATTTTTGAGCAAGTGTTTTAATAAAACATTGAATAAGATAATGATGTATGTAATTGTGTTGTTATTAACTGTTTTTTTTGAAGTGCAATTGATTTTTTATAAGTTGTTTTCACTACCTTTTTCATTTTCAACTATAGGATTGGCTGATCAGGCTTTAGATTTTGTAAATATAGTTAAAGATACTATTGTAGGTCATATTGTTCCATTTGGTTTATTATTATTACCATTTGTTGTATTAGTTATATTGAATATATTTAAGATAATCAGTTATAAAAAATATTCTAAAGGTAGTAGCTTTGCTTTAGTGATGATGTTTATAGTATCTTATGTTGTTAGCTTTGGATATTTACTACCAAATAAAACAGAATATAATTTGTATTTTAAAACAGATGACCCTAGCTCAATTATAGATAATTTTGGTATGGTTAATTATATGAAAATAGATCTTAAAAGACAGATTATGGGATATGAAAATGATATAAAGATTGAAAAGATTAATAAAATAGATAACAAAAAAAGTGATGATGATATTCCAGAAGAAATAGTATATAAAGATAATGTTTTAGAATTGCAATTTAAGGAAAGTAGTAATAAAGAGATTAATTCATTGAATGAATATTTTGTTAATTCTATTCCTACTAAGCAAAATGAATATACGGGTATGTTTAAAGGAAAAAATCTTATTTTTATATTGGCTGAAGGATATAATGAGGTTGCATTAGATGAAAATAGAACGCCAACTTTGTATAAGATGGTTCATGAAGGATTTAATTTTACAAACTTCTATTCACCAGTGTTTTTAAGTACTACTGGGGGTGAGTTTCAAGCTACTACTGGTTTAATACCAACACAAGAAACACTAAAATTATGGAAGCAAAAACAACCTGGTGTTTATTTTGCCTTAGGAAATGCCTTTAGCAAGCTTGGTTATAGAGCTCAAAGTTATCATAATTGGACGTATACTTATTATAAGAGAAATATAACAATGAAAACTTTGGGATTTGATAATTATACTGGAATTGGAAATGGTTTGGAGAAAAAAATACGTTCAAACTGGTTGCCAAGTGATATTGATATGATGAATGCTACTACTTCGGATTATTTGGGGCAAGAAGGAAATTTTGTAACTTACTATGTAACAGTAAGTGGGCATTCTCCTTATAATAGTAGTGATAATATTGCTAGACAGTACTTAGATCAAATAGATGAATCTTTGCCATCACAGGCAAGATATTATTTAGCATCGCAAATAGAATTAGATAAAGCATTGGAAGCTCTTATAAATAATTTAAAGGAAACTAATGAATTGGATAATACGGTAATAGCAATGGTTGGTGATCATTACCCATATACATTGACTTTAGATGAAATGAATTCGATTGCGAGTTATACTAAGGATGAGATAGTGGAGATTAATAGAAGTAATTTCTTTATATGGAGTAATAGCATGGAAAGTTCTATTACAGTTGATAAAGTAGGTAGTCAAATCGATGTTTTGCCTACGTTATTAAATCTTTTTGGGGTTGATTATGATTCGAGATTAATCGTAGGTAAAGATATTTTGAGTGATTATCCCGGGTTGGCAATTTTTTCTAATAGAAGCTGGGTAAGTGATTATGGAACTTATTTTGCCGGAGGTAGATTTGTGCCAAAAGAAGGAAAAGAACTGGATAATCAAGATGAGCATATAAAAGAAATGAATAATAGGGTGGCGAATGGTTTTAGTGTCAGTAAAATGGTTATGAATAGTAAGTATTATGATTATATACTAGGGGAGTAGGTGTTAATATGTGTGGAATTGCCGGATATGTGTCAGAAAAAAAGCCAAATAAAAAAGTGCTAAAAGCAATGACTGATAGAATTGCTCATAGGGGGCCAGACGCAGAAGGATTCTATTTGGACGAGGTGTGTGCTTTAGGTCATAGAAGACTATCTATAATAGATTTGGCTACTGGTGATCAGCCCATGTATAATGATGACAAGAGTGTAGTTGTTGTCTTTAATGGAGAAATATATAATTTTAAAGAATTGAAAAAAGGTTTAGAAAAGAAATATAAATTTAAAACTACCTCTGATACGGAAGTTTTAGTACACGGTTATGAAGAATGGGGACATGAACTGACTAAAAAACTAAGGGGAATGTTTGCTTTTGCTATTTGGGATGTTAATAAAAAAGAGCTTTATTGTGCTAGAGATGGTTGGGGAATAAAACCTTTCTATTATTATGAAAATAATGGTACTTTTATGTTTGCATCTGAGATAAAAGCCTTTTTAGATCATCCTGATTTTGAGAAAGAATTTAATGGGGATATTTTGTCTGCTTATTTGTGTTTTAATTCTACTCCTACTACAGAAACTTTCTTTAAAGGAGTTAATAAAAGATATAGAGAAAGCAATGGAAGATTCTGTTAAACATCATGAAATAGCGGATGTTGAGGTTGGCTCGTTCTTATCTAGTGGAATTGATTCATCATATTTAGTATCTCTTGCTAGACCAAATAAAACATATACTGTTGGTTATGATAATCCTAAGTATGATGAAATATCATATGCTAAGGATTTATCAGAAAAACTTGGTATTAATAATGTATCTAAAAAGATTACTAAAGAAGAGTATATAGAAGCTTTCCCAAATATTATGTATCATATGGATGAACCATTAGCTGATCCTTCTGCGATTGCTTTGTATTTTGTTGCTCAAATTGCTTCTAAGGATGTGAAAGTAGTTTTATCTGGGGAAGGAGCAGATGAATTCTTTTGTGGTTATAATACATATCGTGAAGAGATAGATCAATCTTGGTATATGAGAATTCCGTATCCAATAAGGAGAGTGGCGTCCGGAATTGCAGGATTGATTCCTGAGGTTAGAGGATTTAATTTTGTAT
>CADCFX010000034.1 GCA_902800945.1 uncultured Erysipelotrichaceae bacterium
TTTTTTTATGAAGAAAAAAGATTATAATGGATATTTAATAATGGATTTTATAATAATTGGGTTAAAATTATTAGCCGGACTATTAGGGCATTCTTTGGCTCTTTTATCCACAATACTATTTGATGTTGCCGTTTTAATTACTAGTTTTCTAGCTTTGAAAGGGAAAGAAACTACGACAAGAGGGAAGATGATTGGAACAATTTTTTATAGTTTTATACTATGTTTGTTATCTATATTAAATATATTTATAGTTTATAAAACTAAGATATGGAATCCTAGTTTGTTAATATTAATATTTTTAATATTCTGCTTGGTTTTAGGATATGTAGTAACAGTTTATAAAAGTAATACTAGTTATAATAAAAAAGAGGGAATACTTGGAGGTAGTAATAAAAATAGTAGTATTAATATAATTATGTATATAGTTGTATTAGCTAGTGTAATACTATCTAAATGGGGGACTTTGTGGAAACAATTAAGATATGCTGATAGGATTGGTTCAACTATTGTTTGTATATTTACTATTTATTACGCTTTAAGAATTTTAGTGAGAAGTTTTAAATTTTTGGAAGAAGATCAAGAATTAAAGCTAACCGGAGTTATTACTGAAGAAGTTAATAAATGTAACGAAGTTAAAAATATTACTAAGATAAATATTTTGAGTAATGGGGGAATTAGAAAAATTGATATTGATTTGAAGTTACAACCTAATATAGGTTTAACTGATTTGATTACATTTGTGGTTACTTTAGAAGATTTTTTGTTAAAATATTGTGATTTTGCTTCAGTTAATTTAGTTAAACATGTCAATAGAAGTGGAGCGAGAAAGAATGCCAGAAATAGCAGAGGTTCAAACAGTAAGAAAAGTACTAAAAAGAAGAATACTAAAGCGAAGAGTAAAAAACGTTAATATTATATATAGTAAAATTATTGAAAATGATATAGATGAGTTTAGAAGAGCGGTAATTGGCAACTATTTTGATGATATTGATAGAAGAGGTAAATGGCTATTATTTAGTATTGGAGACTATTATTTATGCAGTCATTTGCGTATGGAAGGAAAATACTTTGTTAAAGAACATTCAGAGCCAATAGAAAAGCATGAACATGTAATATTTGAATTTGAAGATGGGATAGATCTTCGTTATGCGGATGTAAGAAAGTTTGGAAGAATGTGCCTTGTAAATAAAGATAGAATTGACGAGTATGAACCAGTAGCAAAACAAGGAATAGAACCAATTGATGAGAGATTAACGGGGGACTATATTTATGAACATTTTAAAAGCAAAAGGATACCTATTAAATCATTATTACTAGATCAAACAATAATAGCTGGACTTGGTAATATTTATGCTGATGAGGTGGCTCATAGAGCAAAAGTTAATCCTTTAAAACTAGGAATAGATATTAAAAGGAATGAATGTAATAGAATTAAGGAAGCTGCTAAAGAGATTATAGAGAAAGCAATAGAATATGGTGGTACCACTATTAGAAGCTATACTTCATCTTTAGGTGTAACTGGTAAATATCAAGATTATTTAGAAGTACATACTAAAGCAGGGGAAAAATGTCCGCAATGTGGAACAATTATAAAAAAAGAAAAGGTGGGTGGACGTAGTACTTACTATTGTCCTAGGTGTCAAAAATGAAAAAGATAATAATATGTTTAATAGCTTTAATTAGTCCTTTATTTGTAATGGCTAAAGATGAAAGTGCCAAGGTAATACCTATTATACCTAGATGTGTCTATGCTAGTGATAGGGAAATAGTAGTGCCTGTAGAAGTTATAAGCCAAAATGAGGGGATAATAGATAATAGATTAGATAGATATATAATTGGTAAAGTAGATAATACATATGGTAATATAATAATTAATAAAATAAGTGATAAGGGATATAATTTAGAAGTAGATAGTTTAAAAGATAGTAATAATTATAGTAATGTTTATTTTTCTTTGAATAACATAAGTAAGTTAAGACGTTATAAAGAAATGGGAAAAGTAATGAGTTTTAATATAATCTTTAAAGTGGAAAAAATACCTAAAAAGATATATGTATTGGGAACAGAGATAATAGTTAATAAGGATAAAAGAGTGTGTCAAAAGCTTAATTATTATAATTCTAAGGAAGTTAATGACAAAGCTATAATCTTAAATGAGAGCAACTATATTTATTTAATGTTAATAGGAGTGTTAGTCATTATAATAATGGTATTATTAAAGAGGAGTGATAAAAATGCCATATATAAATATTAGAACTAATAAAAAAGTAGAAGAGAGTAATGCTGAAGAAATTAAAAGAAGACTTGGGGAAGATATTAGTATTCTGGGTAAATCGGAAAGTTGGTTAATGGTTGATATTAATGATTCGGCCGATAAATTGTATTTTAGGGGCAAAAAAGATGATATAGCTTATGTAGAAGTGAAAATGTTTGGTAGAGCAGACGCTAGTCATTATAATATTATGACAGAAAATATTACTAATAATATTAATAGTAATCTTGGAATAGATTCGGATAAAATATATGTTAGTTATTTTGAAACTAGTAATTGGGGATGGAATGGAAAGAACTTTTAGTTCTTTTTTTTGTTATGAATAAAGTTCTTGATATAAAGAATTGTTATAATGACTTTTTTATAGAATAGAGGAAATAAAGAATGGAGTGTTAAAGTATATTATGAAGGGATAAATAAAAACAGGTATAAATTAGGGAGGTTTTATGAAAAGAAAGATTTATATCTTTGTTTTATTTGTTAGTTTGTTTTTTATATTTGAATCTGTTAAAGCTGAAGATTTTTATGAGGCTGAATATTTCAATGTTTATGTTAATAAAGTTAAGGGAAACAAGACGTATTATTTAACTATGCGGGCCTTAAGGGATAGAGAAAATGATAATATATTAGTTTATTGTTTGGAGCCTTTTAAATTCTTTGAAGATGATTCTAAATATAGATTTTTGTCTAGTAATGAGTATTCGCTTAGTAAAGAACAGATGGATTTAATAAGGAGGATTGCATATTATGGCTATGGATATGCCCCCAAGCATCGTGTTACATATGCGTGGTATATTGTTACACAAGTTCTTATTTGGAGAGTAGTTGATCCATCTGCAGATATTTATTTTACAAAGACCTTAAATGGTATTAGGGATGACGATAAATTTCGGGCTGAGATGGATGAACTTACCGAAGACGTCTATAATAACGCTTTCGAAATGGATTTAAATGGTTTTTATAACGTTGTTTATAATAGGAATTTAGAGATTAAATTGAATAATGATTATGAGGTGTTAGATAGTAATTATGAATATAACTATGATAATGGTGTATTGAAAATTGATAATATTAAAAACGAAGGGCATGTAACGATAAAGGAGAATGCCAATAAAGCTTATCAAGGTAGGGAGATAATCTATGATAGTGATTTAACTCAGGATTTATATCTGCCCGGTTCTTTTGAAGATAAGGTTTTCACGATCAATATTGATGTTATTTTAGGTGATATTACTCTAAATATATTTAAAGATAAAGAAACATATTCTGTTGATGCTGATTTTAGTAATACTTGTTATGGTATATTTAAGGGGGATAATCTTATACAAAAAGTATGTGCTAATGATGAATATAAGTATAGAACCGGAGAATTAGAGCTTGGAGATTATATAGTAAAGCAGATTTCACACGGAGAAGGATATGTTGAAGATAATAATGTTTATACTGTTAGCATAAATGAGAATAATTTGAACCCTGTTGTGAATTTATATAATAGGATAGTAGAAGGTAGGATATATCTTACTAAGAAATATTGTGATTTAGATAAATGTAGTTTAGAAGGTAAAGCTAAATTTGAAGTATATGATAGTAAGAATAATCTTGTTAATGGTTATAATACGGATAATAGTGGAAATATAAGTTTTGTTTTAGGCTATGGTAAATATGATATTGTTCAAACAGATGGATTAAGTGGTTATAGTTTTGTAAATAGTTTTAATATTTTTATTAGCGAAGAAAGCAATTATTTTTCTTACGATTTGTATGATAAAAAGATAGAGGAAGAGACAAAACAAGAGATTATCGATGAGGAAGAAATTGAAGAAAAGGAAGAGGTTCTTAATATTGAAGAGCCTGAAGAGGTAATAAATGAAATCGAAGTTGAGAATAGTATTACGAGAAAAACTGAGGAAGTAGTTTTAGAAGTTGTTGAAGAAATGGATATTAACGAAGAAAATGTATGTGATGATATTATTGAAGAATTAACACCGCCTGATACCGGAATAGTGTTAGTATTAAAGAATAATAAGTGGGTCAAAATGTTTTATGATAACTTCTGGGATATTATAAGACGGTATGCTAGATTTGCTATTTTGTTATAAAAAGTGTCAAAAATGTGAATTTTTGGCTTTTTTTCGTGAAAAAAAGAAGGAAAAAAGGAATTAGGTGCTAATATATATAAATGAAGGGTGATTTTTTATGGCTATAATTACCAATGAAGAAATAAATGAGATAAGAAATAAAGCTAATATAGTAGATATTGTTGGTAGTTATATTCCTTTAACGCAGAGGGGGCGTAATTATTTATGTGTATGTCCTTTTCACGATGATCACTCTCCTAGTATGAGTGTTTCTGACGAAAAACAGATTTATAAATGTTTTTCTTGTGGAAATACTGGTAATGTTTTCACTTTTGTTCAAAATTATGAAGATGTTGGTTTTATAGACGCTGTTGCAATTGTTGCTGAAAAATGCGGAATAGATATTGATAAAAATAAGTTAAATAGCAATAAAAAGACTATTAACAAAGAAGAATTTGAAATAATGAATTTAACCGAAAAATTTTATCAGAATAATTTGAAAACGGAATTTGGTACGACAGCAATGGATTATCTTAATCAAAGAGGGATTTCTGAAGCTACAATTAAAGAATTTGGTATTGGATTGAGTTTGGATAATAATGATTCTTTATATAATTTATTACTTAAGAAAAAGTATAGTGCTAATAAAATGTTGGAGGTCGGTTTGATTAGTCAAACTGAAGGAAGAAATTATGATATGTTTTCGAGAAGAATTACTTTTCCGTTGTGGGATAAAGATGGAAATATAGTTGGTTTTAGTGCTCGAATTTATAGAAACGAAAAAAACACTTCTAAATATGTTAATTCTAGAGAAACTAAACTTTTCAAAAAGGGTGAAACGTTGTATAATTATCACCATGCACGAGAATTCGTCAAAACTGAGAAAAGTGTTATTGTTGTAGAAGGATTTATGGATGCTATAAGGTTATCTATTGAGGGGGTTAAGAATGTAGTAGCCTTACAAGGAACCGCTCTTACCAAAGAGCAGATTAATTTGCTAAAAAAATTACATGTGAAGGTAATTCTTTGCTTGGATAATGATACAGCTGGAGAAACTGCTACGCTTAGTAATGGGGAGCAGTTGCTTAAAGAAGGATTGGAAGTATATGTAATTAGACTTAGTGGAGAAAAGGATCCGGACGAGTATATATTAGCAAATGGTATAGAGGCTTTTAAAAACAATTTAAATAATCCTATGGTTTTCTTTGATTTTAAGATTAACTATTTGAAAAAGAATAAGGATTTGAGTAAAACTAATGATTTGGCACTTTATGTAAATCAAGTATTAGAAGAGGTTGCTAATTCTAACGATAATATATTGATAGAATTAACACTTAAAAAGTTAAGTACAGATTATGATTTGTCGATTGATGTTTTAAAAGAGAAGTTAAAAGATTTTAAAAAGGTAGTTATTAAGGAAGTTAAAACTGTAGATAGAATTGTTAAGCGAAAAAAAGATGCTTATTTATTAAGCGCCGATAAAATACTTTATTTTATGCTTAATGGGGGGGAGTATATTGATGAGTATCGAAAAAAATTGGGGTTTTTTGATGATGCGTTGCATCGTGAAATTGCAAATGAAATAATCTATTATTATCAAAATAATAATAATATCAATCCAGCTGATTTTATTACTTATGTTAGTGATAAAGAAACAATTAAAAATGAAGTGATGGAAATTGTTAGTAATGGAATGGATGATGACGTAAGTATTGAAATTATGGATGGATATATTAATAGAGTAGATAAGATAATGGTAAAAAATGAAATACAAAAATTAAAAATTGAGCTAAAAAATGAGACTGATGCTAATAAAAAGATTAAAATTCTAGATAGAATTACGGAATTAAAAAAGGTTGATTAAAATAGGATAAGGATGTGTGGTTTAGATGGTAGAAATTAAGACTTTTGAAGACAGAAAGAACGAACTGATAGAAAAGGGTAAAAAGAATGGAAATAAAATCACTTTTGAAGAACTAGCAGAGCAATTAAAAGGTTTAGAGGTTGATAATGACTCGCTAGATGAACTTTATAATGCCTTGGTAGAAGCAGGGATAGAGGTTGTTTCTGAAGAAGATGGAGAAGATGGCAATAAAGGTGAATCTGGTGGAGAAGAGAATTTAGTATTGACAGATGAAGAAATAACGAAAGATGTAAATATAAACGATCCGGTAAGAATGTATTTGAAAGAGATAGGTCGTATTTCTTTGTTGAGTAGTGAAGAAGAAATGGATTTGTCTGTGAAGATTGCTAATGGTGATGAATCTGCTAAAAACATTTTAGCTGAAAGTAATTTACGTTTGGTTGTTTCAATAGCTAAAAGATATGTCGGAAGAGGATTATTATTTTTGGATTTAATTCAAGAAGGAAATATTGGTTTAATGAAGGCTGTTGAAAAATTTGATTATGGCAAGGGATATAAATTTTCAACATATGCGACTTGGTGGATTAGGCAGGCAATTACTAGGGCTTTAGCTGATCAAGCTAGAACAATTCGTGTTCCTGTTCATATGGTAGAAACAATTAATAAAATGGCTAGAATTCAAAGACAGATGACTCTAGAACTTAATAGAGAGCCTTCTGAAGAAGAATTAGCTGAAAAAATGGGTATATCTGTTGATAAAGTTAGAGAAGTTATGAAAATTAGTCAAGACCCGGTATCTTTAGAAACCCCTATTGGTGAGGAGGATGATTCACATCTTGGCGATTTTATTAAAGATGAAAGAAGCATGAGCCCAGAGGAATATGCTACTAATGAAATATTAAAAGAAGAGATTGGTAATGTATTAATGACATTACAAGAAAGAGAAAGAGAAGTATTAGAATTGCGATTTGGATTGGTTGATGGAACTAGTCATACCCTTGAAGAAGTTGGAAAAAGATTCAATGTTACAAGAGAAAGAATAAGACAAATAGAAGCAAAGGCACTAAGGAAATTGAGACATCCAAGTAGAGCTAAAAAATTAAAGGATTTTTTAGGTGAATAGATTAAGCAAGAGGTTGAAGATTCTTGCTTCTTTTATAAGTAAGGAAGATTCTGTTGTTGACGTTGGGTGTGACCACGGGTATTTAGGGATATATTTAAAACAACAAGACTTGTGCAAGAGTATTGTTTGTAGTGATATAAATCAGAATGCTTTAAACTGTGCAATAAGAAATGTTGCGGATTCTGGATTAAACATTGAATGTGTTTTAAGTGATGGAATAAAAAGTATTTCTATGAACAATATTAATACCATAATTATATCTGGAATGGGTACTGCTACGATAAAGGGTATTTTAGGCGACCGAGAAAAACTAATAAAAGTTGATAAGATAATATTACAATCCAATAATAATCACGAAGAATTAAGAAGATTCATGAATGATATAGGATATTACTTAGATAAAGAAAAATATATTTTGGATAAAGGTAAATGGTATGTAACAATGCTTTTTATTAAAAGTAATAAAAAAAATCAAGATGTGGAGCTTAAATATGGCTATCTTGATAAAAATTACGGAAATTATTTACTTGAAAACTATAAAAGAATAAGAAATAGAATACCGGAAGACAACTCGGAATATCAAAGAATAGGTATTATTATTAAGGAAATAGAAACTATTATGCAATAGTTTCTATTTTTTTGCATTTAATCTGAAAAGTGTGATATAATTTATTAGAATAATGAGAATATGGAGGTGTGTTATGGATCAGTCTCAGGTTCAGGGACAGGCTACAGGAACTGTAGTTAATACTGTTGTTGAAAATGTTGTTCCTAATGTTACACCTCAAGATGTTCAGTCAGTGCAACAAGTAAATGTTGTTAATCAGGTTGTTAGTTCTGAACAGCCAATAGTTATTAATCAGTCGGATGGAAATAAGCCAGTAGAAACTAAGATTAAAGCCAAAAAGGACAAGGGGCCTGTTGCTACTAGTTTTGTTGTGTTTTTATTTCAGTTTATTGTATTAGGTATATCATCATTCTTTAAACATGGAACTAATATGTTTGATACTAATGTTATGATAGATAATGGGGTAGAGACTGAACAGCAAAAAGATTCTAAAGCTAAAGCTGCTCAAAAAATAGAACTTAGAAAACAAGGTATTAGAAATAATCCTAAATATATTGAAATGAAACAAAAGTTGTCTTCTCAATTGGCAGCTGAAGCTGGCCAAAAGTATGAGACGCCAGTGGTGTTCCAGTATACTTGTATGAATAAAGAAGGAAAAATTGTTTCTGGCAAATTCAATGGTGTGTCTAAATTAGATGTTAATGCCTTTTTGTTAAATGAGGGTTATGAGGTTTATGCTATTGAAACAAGTGATTATTTGAATTTTGTTTATGGACAAAGTAAGTTGGCTGGAATAAAAATGAGTACAAAGGATTTAATTTTCTGGCTAACTCAGTTAAGTACTTATTTGAAAGCAGGTATTCCATTGGCTGATTCAGTAAGGATACTATCTGATCAGATGTCACATGGGAAAGAGAATAGTAAGACACAGGTTTTTAAAGCTATATGTTATGAACTGTCTATGGGTACTCCTTTTTCTAAGACTTTGGAAAAGCAAGGAAGCGTTTTTCCATCTTTGTTGATTAATATGTTAAAGGCTGCTGAGGCTACTGGAGATTTGGAATCAACTTTAGATGAAATGGCTGCGTATTATACTGAGATTAATGAGACTAAACAGCAGATGAAGAGTTCTATGACATATCCATTATTGGTTATGGTGTTTGCTATTGGAATTGTTGTATTCATTCTAAGTTATATCGTTCCTAAATTTGTTGATATTTACGATTCTGCTGGGGTAACTTTATCAAGTACTACTCAATTTATGATAGATATTTCTGGTTTTTTGCAAAACTATTTGTTGATTTTAATTGCAGGGGTTGTACTTACTATTGTAGTAATTGTTGTAGTATTTAAAAATGTTAAACCTGTTAGGCGAGCTATGCAAGAATTAGCTATGCATTTGCCTTTGTTTGGTAATATTATTATTTATAATGAGATTACTTTATTTACTAAGACTTTTGCATCACTTCTTAAGAATAACGTTTATATTACTGAGAGTATAGATATTCTTAGTAAGGTTACTTCTAATGAGGTTTATAAGGAGATAATGTTCAATACAATTAGTAATATTGCACGTGGAGATAAAATTAGTGAATCGTTTAAAGATCATTGGGCTGTTCCTGAAATCGCTTATTTTATGATTCAAACCGGTGAATCAACCGGTGATTTGGCTAATATGATGGCTAAGGTATCAGAGTATTATGGCGGACTCCACAAGGCTACAATTAATAGTATGAAGTCATTTATTGAGCCGGCTATGATAGGGTTTATTGCTGTTGTTGTCGGTGGTATACTTGTTGCTGTTATTATGCCGATGTTTGACTTGTATGAGAATATTTCAATGTAGGGGGAAATATGATATTTGATATATATGTAATTGTTATATTATTTGTCCTTGGATTAGTTATGGGCTCGTTCTTTATGGTGGTTGGTAGTAGATTACCTAAGAATGAGTCAATTGTAAAACCAAGAAGTCATTGTGATAACTGTGGTCATATTTTAAAATGGTACGAGTTGATTCCTGTGTTGTCTTATGTTTTACAATTTGGTAAGTGCAGTAGATGTCATGCTAAGCTATCTATTATGTATCCTTTAATTGAAGTTTTAAATGGGTTTTTGTTTAGTTTGTCATATGCTTTATATGGTTTTAGTTATGAGATGATTGCTTTTCTTATTATTTCATCAATATTGATATTGGTATTTGTAAGTGATTTTCAATATATGATTATACTGGATGAGCCTTTAATTATTGGTAGTGTGATTATATTATTGCTGAAATTATACTATTTTGGTTTTAATACTTTTACGAGGAGTATTTATAGTGGTCTTATAATGTTTGTGTTTATGCTTCTTGTAAAACTATTTGGTGATAAAGCTTTTAAAAGAGAGTCTTTAGGTGGCGGCGATGTTAAATTAGTTACTTTTTTTGGATTTGTATTTGGTGTTCGACTATCTTTTGTCTCCGTAGTTTTAGGTTCTTTCTTGGCATTTCCATATGCAATATTTTGCTCTTTATCTAAAAAGAATAGAGAAGTTCCTTTTGGACCTTTCTTAATCTTGGCTTTATTAATAGTATTTATATATATGGAGCCGATTAAAGAGTTTTTGAATTTGTTTGTTTATGGTTTTTAAAAAATAAGGATGTTATTCATCCTTATTTTCTTGTTTGATGATATCACATGTGTTAGAATAAGTATTGCTTACCAAAGTGAGTGATAATCTAATATGTACCTTTTAACCTCTTATTATTCGTTGGGTTAGATTATCTTAAATAAAAACTATATGTCATTGGACATATAGTTTTTTAGTAGTCATCATCATAATCGTCACCAAAGTCATCGTAGCTCATTTCTTTACCAAAATCGACATTGCCTTGATTGAAACTTAGTTTTTCTTCGGTAGGTATTTCATAGCTTGGATTGTTTGGGTCTACCTTTTTTATTGTCTCTGCTGTTTTATTTGCAGTTGTTGTAATGTTTTTATTTGTTTCTACTTTCTTTTTTTCTGTTTGTGTTGTAGTTTCAGTTATTTCATTTTCAGTTGTTTCATTTTTTTCTTCGTCTACAGTTTTGTTGGTAGGAAGTTTTCCTAATAAAGCCATTCTTAGTTCTTCGTCTCCATCTCCGAAATCGGTTTCTATATCTATTACCCTTAGTATTTCTTCAAAAGAGGTTAAACCATTTACGACTTTTTTTAAGCCATCTTGCAATAATGATATTGTTTTATTGTTACCATATACTAAAGATCTTAGTTTTTCTTTTGGTGTACTATTAGTTATAGCATCTTTTATATCCTGGTCTAATTCACAAACTTCGTGGATTGGTACACGTCCTCTATAACCTCCTAAACAATCATCGCATCCGACTGGGGTATATAAGTTGTCAATATCTAGGTTTATTGCTTTTTTAATAACTAATTTTTCATATTCAGTAGCTGGTCTTGAACCACGACATTTTGGACATAGTTTTTTGGCAAGTCTTTGTGATATCATGCCAACTAGAGCTGTACCAAGTAAGTATCTTTCGATATCCATATCTGTTAAACGTTCTATCGTGTTTAATGTATTGTTGGTGTGGATTGTAGATACAACTAAGTGGCCGGTAATTGCAGATCGGACAGCAATACGAGCGGTTTCGTTATCACGAATCTCACCAATCATTATAACATCAGGGTCTTGACGTAAGATTGAACGAAGTGCTGCTGCGAATGTTAGACCGATTTCAGCCATAACTTGAACTTGGTTTAATCCTTCTATTTTCATCTCGACTGGGTCTTCTACAGTTATTACGTTTAATTCTGGGGTATTAAGTCTTTGTAACATAGCGTAAGTAGTTGTTGATTTACCAGATCCAGTGGCACCTGTTGTTAGAATTATACCATTTGGAACGTCTAGCATTCTTTTGACTTTTTCTAGATTAACATCGGAGAATCCGATATTATCTATTCCTTGTAATGATGTTGAATAGTCTAAAATACGGATAACTACCTTTTCACCATCGACAATAGGTAAGGCGCTGACACGCATGTCTAAGGGTTTTCCTTCTAATTCGGTTTTTATAGCACCGTCTTGAGGTAGACGAGATTCTGTAATATTCATACCAGATATTATTTTAATACGAGTGGTTAAATTCTTTTTAAAAGCATTTGGGACGTATGCGTAATCTACTAGGTCTCCATCTATACGAAATCTTACTTTTAATTTATCGGGGGTTGGGTCAAAGTGAATATCTGATGCCCTGTTACGAACGGCATCAGCCATAATTTCATTTACGATTTCAACTATTGGTTGGCTATCATAGTCGTATTCTTTAAATACCATAGTATCACGTCCACTTTCTTATTCTTTTATAATTATACTATTATTTTCCTAAAAATTAAATACTATATTTGCGATTATTTGTTGGATTTTTGTTGGCTTTTTATTATTCCGAAATAAAAAATTGGTTATAGAGATATATGATTTTCTATTACAGAAATTCTGTTATTATTTAGTTCAACGGTAAAATAAACACCATCAGGAATTCCATCGTTATTAACATTTTCTGTTAACGAACCTATCATATAATAGTCGATTCCGTCTTCTTTTATTGTTTTTGTCCAGTGCAAATGAGCGCAAAAAACAGCGAGAACGTTTATTTTTTTTAATAATTTTTTTAACTCATTTCTATTTCTTAGCATTAGATTTTCTCCGTCATGAGTATTACACCAAAAGTTTTGTAATATTTCTTTATCTTCAGCTATGCCGAAATGAGAAAAAACAATTGTTTTTTTGTCTTTGTTGTTTTCTAGGTCTTTTTTTAGCCATTTCCAATCAATTGGCGATATATATTGTGTTGAGCATGATTGGTCATTAGGGTTTATATCAGTTCCAATAAAAACCAAGTGGTACTCGTCGGCGTCTATTGAATAAGTTGCCTGCTTATAATCTATTATATTTAGTATTTCTTTATTATTTTTTACATTTTTTAATTCGTGGTTTCCCAATAGTACATAATAAGGACAATTAATTTGTTTAAATTTGTTCCAAATATGCAGTATGTTTTTTTTGTCTGTTTCTATATTGTTTGTTGCCTGAATAAAGTCTCCCATAAATATGACAATATCTGGTTTTATTTCTTTGTTTATTTTGCTAATCATTTTTTCTGTTAATACATCAGCGTATTCTACTAGTTTTCTTTTGACTGGCCAGTTGGGGGTTGTGTCGATATAATGAATATCGCCAAAAATACATAGTTTTAGCATTTTATCACCTTAATTTTCTTTAGTATTATATCATAGTTTTAAATAATTCGTTATTGATGAATTCTGGAAACTATATTATATTTTAATTTGAACTATAAAAATATTGATTTTCCTTTTTTTTGTGTTTATAATACATTTAAATATGTTGAAAAAAGAGGAGTATTATTTTGGATTCTTAAGAGAGCTTATGGATGGTGTAAATAAGTGAAGAAGGAATAAGAAGGTTGCTTTTGGAGTATGTCGTTGTTACGCGTTAAGTAATTAGAGAGTATAACTATGGTTATGAACTAAGGTGGTACCGCTACATTAGTAGTCCTTAGAAATAACTATTTTTTTATTGAAAGAAGAATTAAATGAAAAATAGGAAGTTTGAAAAAATTATAAAATGTTATGATTTAAATGATAAGGACATTCGTTTAAAGTATGATCATTCATATCGAGTCGCTGATCTACAAGTTAAGTATGCTAAATTACTAGGCTTTAGTAAAGAAGATATAGAGATTGCTAAAGTAATAGGATTAGTACATGATATTGGGAGATTTGAGCAAATTAAGAGATATAAGACATATATGGACCATGTATCAATGGATCATGGAACTTTTGGGGCTAAGTTATTATTTGAGGATGGTCTTATTGAAGGAATTTGTGATAATAAAGAATGGTATCCAATTATTAAATTTGCGATAATTGCTCATAATCAATGGCAGTTTAAAAAGTGTGATGATGAAAGAATGAATATGCATGCAATGTTGATAAGGGATACTGATAAAATAGATGTTTTATATTTGTCGGGTACTTTAAAAGAAACAAATTTGTATCCGGATGATTCTAAAGTGTCTGAGAAAGTAAAAGAGTACTTTTGGAAACATATGTTGGTAGATCATAGAGAACTTAAAACTCATAACGATGATTTTGTTGTTAAGTTTGCTTATCCTTTGGATATAAATTATGGAGTAGTATATAAGGAAATAAAGGAACTATTTGAAAAGTTTTATGATGAGATAAAAGATAATGAAGATATATTGGAAATATATAATTATGTTATGAAATGTATAAGTGAAGGGATTGATAAATATGAAGGAACTAGATAAAAAATATAATCATGAACAAGTTGAAAAAGGTAAATATGAGCAATGGTTAAAAAATGATTATTTTAAATGTGATGAAAAAAGTGATAAGAAACCTTATGCAATAGTCTTACCACCACCAAATGTTACTGGTGTATTGCATTTAGGTCATGCTTGGGATGTAACTTTACAAGATATTATAATACGTTATAAAAAAATGGAAGGATATGACGTATTATGGTTACCTGGTATGGACCATGCAGCAATAGCTACAGAAGCTAAAGTAGTTAAAAGATTAAAAGATAAAGGTATAGATAAATATGAATATGGTCGTGAAAAATTTATAGATGCTTGTTGGGATTGGACTCATGAACATGGGGATATAATAAGACAACAATGGGCAAAATTAGGAATTGCTTTAGATTATAGTAAAGAGAGATTTACTTTAGATGAAGGATTGCAAAAAGCTGTTAAGAAAGTATTTGTTGATTACTATAATGAAGGATTAATCTATCGTGGAGAAAAGATAATTAACTGGGATCCAGCTGCACAAACAGCTCTATCAAATGAAGAAGTAGTTTATGCAGAAGAAAAGAGTGCTTTTTATCATTTAAAATATAAGCTAGAAGATAGCGAAGAATATTTAGATGTTGCAACAACTCGTCCTGAAACTTTATTTGGTGATACCGCTGTTGCAGTAAATGAAAAAGATAAAAGGTATAAAAAGTTTGTCGGGAAGAATGTTATTCTGCCTATTATGAATAAACCTATACCTGTTATTACAGATGAACATGCAGATATGGAAAAGGGAACCGGGTGTGTTAAGATTACTCCTGCACATGATCCTAATGATTTTGAGGTTGGTAATCGCCATAATCTAGAGAGAGTAGTTATTATGAATGATGATGCGACGATGAATGAAAATGTTCCTAAGAGGTATCAAGGAATGACAAGGGAAGAATGCCGAGAAGAAGTATTAATGGATTTAGAAAAAGAGGGTTTGTTACTGGCGGTTGAACCATTGGTTCACGAAGTAGGACATTCTGAAAGAACTGGAGTTATGATTGAACCAATGATAAAAAAACAATGGTTTGTTAAAATGAGACCTCTTGCAGACCATGTTTTAGAAACTCAAAAAAAGAAAGATGAAAAAGTAAATTTTGTACCTAGTAGATATGAAAAAACTATGAATCATTGGATGGAAATAACATATGATTGGTGTATATCTAGACAGTTGTGGTGGGGACATAGAATTCCTGCTTGGTATAAAGACGAAGAAGTATATGTAGGCATGGAGCCACCTAAAGGAAAAGGCTGGGAACAAGATGAAGATGTGTTAGATACTTGGTTTTCTAGTGCTTTATGGCCTTTTGCAACATTAGGATGGCCAGATAATACGGATTTATTAAAAAAATACTACCCTAATCAGTGTTTAGTAACCGGTTATGATATTATACCTTTTTGGGTTAATAGAATGACATTTCAAGGAGAAAAATTACTAGGAAAAAGACCATTTGAATATTGTTTAATCCATGGTTTAATAAGAGATAAACAAGGAAGAAAATTTAGTAAAAGTTTAGGAAATGGTATTGATCCATTTGATATGGTAAAAGAATATGGCGCTGATGCATTAAGATATTATTTAGCAACTGATGTAGCACCAGGAACTGATATGAGATTTGATGAAGAGAAAATTAAATCAACATGGAATTATATAAATAAAATTTGGAATGCCTCAAGATTTGCTTTAATGAAT
>CADCFX010000035.1 GCA_902800945.1 uncultured Erysipelotrichaceae bacterium
CAAAGCTACTCAATTTGACTTTTTTACTTAGTTTTCAAAGATCTTTCTTGCCTTCAGCTTCGATTTTTCGCTGAACGCACTAGTAATATAACAAATCTATCTACCTTTGTCAACTTTTTCTTTCATTATTTGTTAAAAAAGATAAATTCATTATTTTACAAGGAACATTTGGCTATTTTGGCCACGTTCTTTCCAAGTATATAATAAAAAAAAGCTAATTTCAAGGGAAAATTAACTTTTTTTCATTTTTTTTAACTTTTCATAATAATTTTGAACTATACCAGGCTCAAATGGGCCAGTTCCACTCTTTTTTATATTAATTAATTTTGATAATTCATATTTTATAACAGCATCTAATTGTTCAGAATAAGCCATTATCCTTTTGTGATAATTATACTCATTTTTATCTAAAACCCTAAATCCACCGTCAGGAAATACTCGCAAATCCAAATCATAATCAATATACTTAATAATATCGTCTTCTATTACATATGGTGAAGCAACATTACAATAATAATACAAGCCATGCTTTTTTAATTGACCAATTATATTAAACCAATTCTTTTTATAAAAAAATAAAATCGCCGGTTCATTGGTCATATGGCTTCTGCCATCTTTTTCAGTAATTTTAGTCTTTCCATTACCGCAGATTAGCATTTCCTCATTTTCTTCAATAACTATCGCTTCATTTGAAGTGTGTTCTAAGGAACCATCATGCTTGTAACAATAAATCTTTAATTTATCTCCTTTTTTTATACTTTTCAAAACAAATCACGCTTTCGCAATCCATTATACTATAAAAAAATAAATTGAAAAAGTACCAATTTTCATTAGTACTTTATTTTAATAAACTTATTGCCTTCTCATATTGACTGTCTTTTTCATTTTTTTGTTCAATTTCATAATCAGGAATCAATCCCTTTTCATCTATACATTCACCATTAGGCCTTAACCATTTTGAAGATGTATATTTGAGTGTTGTACCATCATCCAATTTTTTAGTAGATTGTACCTTGCCTTTACCATAAGTCTTTTCACCTACAATTAAAGCATTATTATTATCTTTCAAGGAAGCAGTTAGGACTTCAGCAGAAGAAGCAGTGGAATTATTAACCAATACAACAATACTATATTTGCGATGTTCTTTTGTTGAATCCTTTATATCTTTAGTCCCTTTTTTATCTTGAAGCGAATAGATTACTTTCCCCTTTTCAACAAAAAGAGATGCAATATCAGCTGCTTGTTCCAAATATCCGCCGCCATTATTTCTAACATCAATTACTAAACTATCAATTTTATTATCTTGCTCTAACTTAGTTAATTGTTCACTAAATTGTTCATATGAATTATTAGTAAAAGAACTAATTTTAATATAGCCAATAGTCTTAGCATTGATATTAACATAATTAGAAGTAACAATAGGCAAATTTATTTTCTTAACATCCAATTCCTTTTCGATTATTTTGCCATCTCGTTCAACCGTTATCTTCAATTTATTGCCCAAGTTATCTTTAATCTTTTGAACTTCCTCATATGCATTATCTTTAGTTATCTCAGTATCGCCAATCTTTTTAACCAAGTCTCCCTTTTTCAAGCCGGCCTTTTCAGCCGGAGAATTATCATAAACCTCAAGAATTTCGTTTTCAATTAACATTATTCCAATACCTTGATATGATCCTTCCAAATTATCATCAAAACTGTCAGACTGATCATTGTTCATATGAATGGAATAAACATCTTCTAGATAATTTAACATTCCGCTAATTCCAGCCTCCACTAGTTTCTTTTTATCTACCTCTTCATAATAATTATCAACAACCTCTTGATAAACCGCACTGAATTCATTAAGTTCTTTATTCTTAGAAATATTAGAACCACATAACACTCCTCGACTCTTATAACGGTGAACAACATATTGACTAGTCAATAAAATTGATGCAATAGCAACAATTATAACAAAAAATAACAAATCAAATAGCGAATGTTTCTTGTTAAAAAGCACTGATTTAAAATTATCCGTTTTTTTTCTTTCTGCCTTCTTATCTTTCTTTTTCTTTACTAACATATTTTTAGTTTCTTTAGCCATCTTTACCACCATTTATATTATAACACGTATATTCCCAAATAATACACAGTTAAAAAAATAAATCCTATTTACTAGGATTTAATTCTTCATTTATTTTTGCCAAATCTGTTATGTATTTTTCAACTTTGCCACCCTTAATCTTTAATAAAGTTCTATCTCCAAACATAAAGTTAGATACACCAGTAGCTTTTTTATTCTCTTTTTCAGGATTATAAAAATCCGCATTCAACTTATTATGTAAATCTACAATATACATATGAAGTTTTGCTTCATCGGTCCTATTTTCAAAATTAGTTATCACAGTAGACAACTCGCTTGCAGCTTCAGATGTAGTATCATAAACCATAACATAATACTCATTATATGGTCTGTTCATAATATTTCCTACAATAGCAGATTTATAATTAACTTCTACCTTAGAAGACTCTTTTGTTTCATCTTTATTAAACAAATCTTTTGTTACAAAAGCTCTTGTTAAAAGATATATTCCCCCCACACACGCTAATACTACTAATATAACACTAACAAATTTTAGCATCTCCTCTTGCTCAGCTGTCCTGATTTTTTCTTTTTTTCTTTCCATTTAAACCACCTTGCATGTATTATAGCACACTTAACTACCATTTCAAATAAAGAGTGTCAAAAAATGTACATAAAAAAAGACACTTCTCAGTGTCTTAATTAGTATTTTGATTACTTAAAACCACATTAACTTTCTTAGTTACTATATATTGAAGTCTAGAGTCATTACCTCTTATCTCAACAGATACAGAATACGTACCTGCAGCAAAACCAGTCAAATCTACATAAGCTTCTATATCTGTAGTAGCTGGATCTATAGCATTAATAATTTCTTCTACTCCAACAACTTGAACCTCAACATTACTATCATTGGCAGATTCAAGATTTGCAACTAAACCATTAGGTACATTACGTGTCTTAATACCTTTAATAGTTATTGCTTTTTGTTTTGCCTCACCAAAACTTAAATTAATTGTTGCTTTAGGTTCACTAATAGATCTTACACCAGATGGTTTTGAAATAGTAACATTATAAGCTTTAGATCCATTATTACCCTGACCAGTAATATCTATAGTCACAGGAACACTCTCAATAGAGTCAATAACAGATTCCTCGCCATATATAGTCAACAAATATTCAGAAACATCTACATCATTTATTTTAATTGATGAAATCGCCTTACCACTAACTAACTTACCAGTAGTCAAGACATTAACCGGAACTTTTTTAGAATAAGAAGCAAGTTCAATTTTAGCAGTAATATTAGTAGCAACAATCTCTACATTTTTAACTATATTACCAGCAATATCATATGCAACCAATGATATATTTTCAATATCATAAGTTCCAGCTTGAGTAAAGTCTGAATTATCTAAATTAATTAAAGCTTTAACAGTAGCAATTTTATTAAGAGTATCTTCAGATCCTTTAACAACTACTTCACTCTTAGACAATTCCACATTCTTAACACTTAACTTAGAATCCAGTTTGTCTTGATTCATCAAATCATATGAAACAGACTTAATCGCACTTATCTTCTTCTTAATAGTAACAGTAACATATGATGGATCTAATTTATAATCCAAACTATTAATAGTCTTATTATATGTCAATTTAACCTTAACAGGTGTATTGCTGGCTTCGTAATCTGTTAAATCTAATAAAACCTCATTATCACCTAACCTTTTTGCCAAATATATTTGTCCCTTTTTACCAATCAAAGTAATATCAACAGTTTCCGGCAAATCTTCTACAACATAAGCGCTGCTATTGTATTTAACTGTTATTTTTTGATTAGGAATAATCTCGGCATCTGTATTAACATAACTATTAGCATCACTATCAATAAAAGCAAATAATATAATTGCAAACACCAAAGATAAATATATAAGCATATTTGGCCTATTAAGTATTTTTTCTATTTTACTATCCTTACCAAGTTTCAACTGAATCTTATATACAAGAGTACTAATAGGTGTAACAATCACCTTATCTATTACCTTTCCAATTCCACCAAATACCTTTTTTATCGGATTACTTTTCTTTTTTGCCATTATCTATCACCGACACTTTCATTACCATCCGAATTATCGGAATCAGCAGCATAGAAGACCTCAGCCTTTGGCTTCAACTCATCAACCAACATCATTCTAAATTCATCTAAACTTAAATTATAATGAATTTCATGATCAACCGCTATTGACAATCTACCAGTTTCCTCGGAAACGACCAAAGCAACTGCATCACTTTCTTCAGCAATTCCCAAAGCTGCTCTGTGTCTAGTTCCCAACTTCTTATTTAAATTAGGATCCATACTGGTTTTAAAAACAGCTCCAGCACATGTAATACGATCCCCTTGAATAATTACTCCTCCATCATGTAATGGACTGTTAGGGAAGAATATAGTTCCAAGCAATGGACTAGTTACATCCGCATAAATCTTTGTAGCAGGAGTTATATATTCCATCAAAGAAACATCTCTCTCAATTACCATCAAAGCACCAATTTTATTCTTCTTCAAATACTCAACAGCATCCATTATTTCATAAACAACCTTTTCTCTTTCTTCAGCTGTCAAGACCTTGTTTCTACCTAAAAGCTTCGTTCTACCAATTGATTCCAATACTGAACGAATTTCCGGTTGAAACAAAACGATTATTGCTAAAGGTCCCCACTCAAATACATACTCTAGTAATAACCCCACAGTATATAAATTTAATAAATCACTTATTACCTTTACTAATAAAAGTATAATAATCCCCTTAACTATAAGAGCCATTTTTACATTATTTTTAACATTTTTCAATATATAATACGTCATAAACCATACAATACATATGTCTATAATCTTAGTTATAATACTCCAAATATTTGCTAAAGTCATAAAATCTTTCCCTTCTTATGCTCTTTAATTATAACAAAAAACCATAAAAAATCATAGACTTTTTATGGTTTATATACTTAGTGTACGTTTAAATCTAACGGAACACCCAAATCCTCACCAGATGAAACTCCACCACTAACACTATTATTGATAGCATTGTTGTTCCCGGAATCATTTCCACCACTTGAATTACGTGGTGCTATTCCCATTGCACCACCTAAAGATATATTTTTATCTTCAATTTGACTTTTTAATAACTCTACATCCATACTTCTTTCTCTAAGTTCTTTCTTCTTCTTTTCTACGTTTAATATATCAGTATTCTTATCAACATAGAATCCAGCTATACCAGCACCCAGAAAAACGCTAACTATCAAAAAAATAGGCCATGTGCTTTGTAAAAATCCTAACAAACCATTCATAATATTCCTCCTACGAAATACTCAAAGACCTTCCCTTAGGCTGTATCTGAATAAAAGTATTTCCATCATTTACAACCAATTCCGTTCCATCTTTTAAAGTATATTTAGTTTGGGCTCCCCTAGAAGATTTAGACCAATTAATTGGAACCGCATATCCTTCTGATATAAAGTAACCTGTTCCACTTCCAATATTATTCAATCCCTGTCTTCCTTTATTCTCAGGATCATTTAAAGTATAATTTGATACTTGATATGTAATAATATTCTTAAAAGTATATTGTTTCTTTGTAACATAATCAACATGTTCTTTCCCATTAACACTTCTCTTATACACTTTTTCATTTTCATCATATTTATAACTTGAAGTAACACTATTTGAATAATTTACAGAAATCTCATTAGCAACTTGACTGCCTTCAATAGCAGATAGGTTAATCGGATCAATACTATATTTAAGTAACAAATCCTTATTTCTGGAACTTCTCTTATTACCCACACCATTCTTTATCTTTTCTATATTAGTAAACAAAGTATGTTCATAAGCAACTCCAAGGCTTTTATCTCTCCAACCTGTTTTACCATTATCAGCAACAACCCTGTCAATTCTCAAGTCAACAAAATCACTTTGCGCTTGAGGGCTTTGACCATGATGAACATATATTGCATCATTTTCCAAAACATAATCCAAGAAATAATGTCTAGAGCTTCTAATAGATCCTATACGTTCTGTACTTTGATCTAAAAAAACTGCCATATACCTTGTCATGCCACCCTCAACTATTATTTCATAAATAATATAAGCATCTTGCAAACCACTTTGTAATGGCCTAGCAGTAGGATGATTATTAATCATAACAGCAAAAGGTCTAGAAGAAGAATTCTCATCAACAATCTTTAACTTTGGTTCTTCAATAACTGGTTCTTCCTTTTCTTCCTGCTTCTCTTTTTTCTCAACCTTTTCTCTAGGTTTATCTGATTTATTCGATTTTAAATGAGCAATTCCTAATCCAACAATAGGAGATAAAACAAGCAAAACAAGTAAAATAAGAATAGCCAAGCGCTTCACGCTAAGTTTCTTTTTAGTCTTCTTATCCGATGAACTTTTGGCAATCCTACTCTCTAGTTCTTTTTCTATTTCCTTTTCTGACCTTATCTTATCGTCATTCTTAGATTTCTCATCAACCATCTTATTGTTACTTTTTTCATCATTCAATCCCATTTGTATCACCTCTTAAACATTATAACATATTTTACTTATAAAGACTTTGCGCCTCTCTTTTTAAATCTCTTTCCTTAATAGTTTCTCTTTTATCATAATTCTTCTTTCCACGGCACACCCCTAATAACACCTTGGCTCTTCCTCGCAGTAAATATATCTTAAGCGGAACTAAAGAATAGCCCTCTCTTTCCGCCTTCTCCTTAATCTTTTTAATCTCTTTTTTATGTAACAACAACCTTCTTGTTCTTCTTTCATCATGATTAAATCTATTTCCTTCATCATACTTTGCAATATACATATTTAGCAAAAACACTTCATTATTCTTAACAACCGCAAAGCAATCTTTTATATCAGCAGATCCTTTTCTTAAAGACTTTATTTCCGTCCCTTTAAGTTCTATTCCACATTCTAAAGATTCCTCGACAAAATAATCAAAATTAGCCTTTTTGTTCTTTATCTCCATCCTCGTCTCCCCCTTCTGAAGGCTTATTAACCAGCTCAAAATCTACCATAGAATTAACTTTAGATGCACTAATACATTTTACCCTAACTTTATCTCCTAGTCTATATGTTTTTTTTGTTGATTTACCAATCATGGATAATAATTCAGGTATATAAGAATAGTAATCTCCCTTTAAGGTCTGAACATGAACCAATCCCTCAATTAGATTTGGTAAAGCCACAAAGAAGCCAAAATTAGTTATAGTACTAATTACACCATCGAACTCTTCTCCAATATGATCTTCCATATATTCAGCCATTTTCATATCTAAAACTTCTCTTTCGGCATCCACCGCAGCTCTTTCCCTTTCACTAGAATGAGTAGCTATTTCAACCAAAGAATTCTCCAAAGTTTGAATTGTAGTCATAGACATATCATTATTAACCAAATATCTTTTTAACAATCTATGCACTTCCAAATCGGGATATCTTCTTATAGGACTAGTAAAATGAGTATAAGCTTTCGAAGACAACCCAAAATGTCCAACATTATCACGACTATATTCAGCTTTTCTCATAGTTCTTAACAATAATGAGGAAAGAATGTCAAACTCTTTTTTTCCTTTTAACTGAGAAAGTATCTTTTGCATAGTTTTTGGTGTAAAACCACTAGATATTCCGTCCAGTTTATATCCAAGTATTTTTACCAAATTCATAAATTCTTCAACCTTTTCTGGTTTAGGGTCCTCATGAACTCTATAAATAAAAGGTAAATCCATTTGAAAAATATGATTAGCAACCGTTTCATTAGCAGAAATCATAAAGTCTTCAATCAACATTTCTCCTTCTTCTCTTTCACGGCGTTTTACTCCTATCGCTTTACCAGTTTCATCTTGAACTATTTTAGCTTCGTCTATCTCAAAATCAATATATCCACGCTCTATTTTTTTCTTACGAATAATTTTATGTAATTCATTCATTTTTTTCAGAGTATCTACAAAAGGTTCATAAAGTGGATCTACTATATCCCTAACAATAATATCATTGACTTTAGCATACGTCATTCTTTTGCTACTCTTGATATAGCTAGGGAAAATATCATAATTTACAACCTTCCCTTTATGATTAATTTCCATAACACAAGACATCGTTAGCCTTACAACACCCTCATTTAAAGAACAAATACCATTTGATAATTTATGCGGTAACATTGGAATAACAGTATCGGCTAAATAAGAAGAAGTTCCCCTTTCATAAGCAGCATCTCCTAAAGCCGTATTCTCCTTTACATAATTTGATACATCTGCGATATGTACCCCCAATTGATAGTTCCCATTTTCAAGCATAATTAAACTAATAGCGTCATCAATATCTTTAGTATCATCACCATCTATTGTAAAAGTTACTAAACCGGTCAAATCTTTTCTTCCCGTTAAATCTTTAGGATTAACCTCATTAGGAATACTTTCTAATTCCTTTTCTACTTCTTCACCAAAGTCTTCATATATACCATGCTTATACGCAATACTTAATATATCCGTACCAGGATCATCTTTATGACCAATAATCTTCACTACTTCAGCTAAATACTTCTTAGTATTTACTTGCTTAACAGTTTTTACTAAAACCTTATGGCCTTCAACAATATCTTTGTTTTTATCCCCAACTAATTCAATTGTAATATTTTTATTTGAATCATCTAATTTAACGAAAGGAACATCATCATCATAATATACTTCTCCAACCAGGTGATCCAATTCCCTTTTCACAATCCGTAAAACCTTAGCTTCTTTTCTAACTCCAGAAGTAAACACCTCGCACAAAACCAAGTCATCATCTATCGCTCCATTAAAATTTTCTGCAGCAATATATAAATCATCTTCCTTATCAAGAAGTAAAAAGCCAAAGCCCTTCTTATTAACAGAAAGCTTTCCAACTTTCATTGCCGGGCAATTCTTTAATAGTATATACTTATCCTTTTTGGTTTTATATACCAAACATTCATTTACAAGTTCCTCCAACGTTTCGCTCATTTCACGGTATTCATCAGCGGTCTTCAAGCCCAACATATCATTAATCTCTATAGGCTCTTTAGCTTCATGAATCCCCTTCATTAAATCTAGTATCTTGTCTTTCACACTAATCCCGTCCTTTTAATTGCTATAATAAACGCAACTCTTTTCTCCATTTAAATACGAAATTCTTACCACCTCATTATTAGTAACATCAGCATTCGTAGTAGGATCCTTCAAATCCTTATTTAAATAACCATTATCAATCAAGGTTTTTGTTTTAATATAACAAGCCTCAATTCTAATGCATTCATTTTTATTATCAAGAGCAGTACCTTTTTCAACAAATGTAGTAAAATCTGCATCTGATGCAATCGCTCCGTCCATTGCTGCATCTTTAGAATCAATAAACAAACAAGCAGCACTTTCAATTTCCAATTTATAATTCTTATAATTGTTCTCCATTTGTCTTCCTTGCAAACCCACCATATTAGTTGCAATTAAAGAAAACAACATTGCCAACAGAGCAATAGTAATTATCAATTCAACCAAAGTAAATCCTTTATTATTCATACTATCACCTTATTATAATTATACCATAAACAATTAAGAATTAAAGCAAAAGAAAAAGCCTTTCGGCTTATCCAATAATAAATATAATAAAAGAAAGAACAAAAAACGCAATTCCCAATAGAACTGTCAATCGAGTTATTAATAGTTCTACTCCTCTTTCCTTTTGATTCTGAAACAATTCAGCATTTACTCCGCCAGATATTATTTGACTAGCGTCACTAGCATTATGACTTTGTAATAAAACAATTGCAATTAACAAAATACAAACAATCAAAAGTGCATATTCCATATTGCCCACTTCCATTTCATTCAATAAATTAACATATTAACAGACAAAAATCAAGAAAAAAACGTTTTTATTTAAACGCTTTAATAATATTTTTTGCTCTTTTCTTAAATAGTAATATTTTTACTATATCTAACAAACCATTAGCTACAACAAAAATACCAGCCAGCTTAGTAATAAGCATAAATCTAGAAAATGGGTTAATGATAGTTAGAATTCCCATTAATAAAGAACAAACTGCAATAAATAATACTAATGAAAAAATATCTTCTTTATTATTCCAAAGTCTAATAGCATAAGCTAAGTTCTCCAAACCAATTACAAACATCCATATTCCTACACCTATTCCAAACAAACTAATAGTAGCTACCGGATTAATAATTATTATAATACCAAGCAAAATCAGCGCTATTGCAGGTATATATTTATATTTCAAAAAATTAAATAACATTCCAACATAAAAATAATCAATTAAAGCAAAAATCCCATGCACTAATATCAAGCATCCTATAATAACCATAGCAATCTTAGTAGCAATTCCTGTATAGAATACAAATAGTCCGCCTACAATTACATCTAACGCTATCATTAAAAAAGAAATATTCAATAAATTATTAAAATTTTTCGCTGCTCTATCCATAACACAACCACCTTTACTATATAATTATTTTAATCGATACAACCAAATATTGCAATATGTTTTTATCTATGATACAATACTCTCTTATTTGAGAGGAGGTAGACTATGAAACTTAAAAAACTAAGCATTTTAGAATTCGATGATTTTTCAAATAATCATCCTCTAGGATCATATCACCAATCCTCAAACTACGCGATGTTCATGAGCGAAAATGGATTTGATTATGAATTAATTGGATTGGTTGACGATAATAACAAAATCGTTGCAGCCTCTCTAATACTCATCAAAAAAATGGGCCTTTTTCTTAAATATGGTTATGCTCCAAAAGGTTTTTTAATAGATTACGCAGATACAGAACTATTAAAAAAGTTTTGCTCTCTAATAAAAAAAAGATACTACAGAAAGAATCTTGCATTCATAAAAATTAATCCTGAAATTCCAATTGGCACATTAAAGAATAACGAGATTGAATATAACGATAATAAAGATTTAATAAAAGACTTGGAAAATATCGGCTTCAAAAAATTAATAGACAACAAACTATTTGAATCCATGCTACCACGCTTCAACGCCTTTATTAATCTTAATGATTTTACTGTTGAAAAAGCAGACAAAAGAACTAGAAACAAAATTAGAAAAAGCGAAAAAAAAGGTTTTTCTTTTATTAAAGGCGAAAGAAAAGATATAGAAACAATTTATACCTTTATCAAAAAGAAGAAAAACGCCCCAATAGAACATTATTACAACTACTACAATGCTTTTTCTAAAAATGATAATATAGACATATTTTTAGTAAAGCTTAACTTTCATGATGCTCTTATCTCAACCAAGAAAAATTACGAAAAAGAATTGGAGAGAAACGACATATTAGTTTCTAAATTTATGAAAGATAATAGTCAAGAAAACTTACGAAAGAAAATGGATTCAGACCATATTTTAGACAGTCTTAATAACGATATAAGTTTCATTACCAAGTGTTTAGGTACAAAAGAAGAAGAATATATAGCAGGGGCAATCACAATAAAATATAAAAACCGAGTAAATATTTTAATAAGTGGCTATAGTTCCAAGTATAAACAATTCAATCCCAATCATTATTTACACAACCAATTAATTGAATATTACAAATATGAATATGAATTTCTAGACCTAAACGGTATTACTGGCGACTTCACAGAAAAGAATCCCTTTAAAGGATTAAATGATTTTAAATTAGGTTTTAATCCTATCGCATTTGAGCTAATCGGTGAACTAGATTTCATTATTAATGAAGGAGTATACATTAATATGGAATCTAATGGTTTACTAGCAAAAGAATTCGATAGAACTGAACTAAATAAGCCAACACCAAAAGAAGTTACACCAAAAGTCAAGCCTAAAAAAACTGAAGAAAAAAAGCCCAAAAAAAGTTTTATTACTATTTCTAAGTAATAAAACTTTTTATTTTGCTTTTATGCTTTCGCAATACTCATTTCGGTTATTATTATATAACTCATTAAGTTCATATATTTTCGAATTAATATCTTTTATCATCGCATCATACTGGTTTCTTCCTTCAGTAGATAAAATAGCGATTATATAAGGAGATTCGGCATATACTATCCCAATATCATGATAATAGCTTTCATATTCTCCGTACTTATGTATAGCTATTACATTCTCTTCAGGAACTGATAAAAAATTTTGATCTGCTTCTTTAAAATAAGATTTCAATTCTTCTCCCAAATCACCATTATTAATAATAAATCTATTAATCTCCTGCCAATAAATAATCGCATCATCAACATTAATTGAACCAAATATATCCCCAATCAACGTCCTTGTAGCTCCTAGACTCATACCATATTCTTTTAATTTGTTAAAGCCAATATAATCAACCAACATTTGATGAGCCCTATTATCGCTCCTTGTTATAGCATACCTAACCAAATCTCTTATAGTTATTTCATCACCATACTTATGTTTTGTCATATAGAAACTACTAGCAAGATTATATTTGGAAGTATAAGTCATTGTATCATCAAGATTAATCTCTCCAGCAGCAGCCTTAGAATAAATATACAACCCGTCTAAAGCTTTAATAGTGCTGGCTGCATAGTAATCTTTATCGGTATTATACGAATATTGATAATTATGATTCAATTCAACATATCTAATACTAACTCGATATTTACTACTAAAATAATTATTAAGATCATTAATATAATTCTTTATTTCTTCGCTAGTATCATTATCATTGCTTTGAGCACCTAAACATTCTTCAAACCTTTTTTCCTTCTCTTTTCGTTCCTTTTCTTCTTGTTTTGCCAACTCTTTCTTATCAACAAATATTTTTTTTATCTGAGCCCCACTTTTATTATCATCAACAACAAAAGTTTTTGTTCCAATCGCTATTATAACCCCAAGCACTATAATAAAAGCAATAAGTCCAAACAGAGTTTCCAACTTGAAAGGAAGACCTTTCCCAACCCTTTTCTGCTTAACTTGTTTAGCTTTATGAGGCTTAAATGAAGATTTTTTCTCAATCTCCCTTTTGTTCTTTTTTTCAAATTTAGTTATAACTAAATCTTCTTTGTCTCCTTTGGCATCAATTTCCTCGTCAATTGATTGTTCAATTATCTGCGACTCTCTTGTCAAATAATCAGCTAAGTCGGCCAAATCAATTTCCTTAGTAATAATCAAATCATCTTTTTTTTCGACTTTTAAAGACTTTTCCTCAGTTATAGTTTTGTTTTCTTCCTCTTTTTTTAAAAGATCTATAACAACTTTACTCTTAACTTGGTTTTTATGAGCAACCGCTTTTTTACGATTTTCTTTTTTTAGTCTACTTTCTTCAAGAATCTTATCCAATAATTCAACATTAGAAATACTATTATCAATCTTTTTGGTCGCAACACTTCTCTTTATGCCTTTTTTAGCAACCTTTTTTTGTTTCACATTAGATTTATTCTTATAGGTTGTACTTTTCTTTTTACTAGTTGCATAGCTTTTTTTTCTGTTATCAATGTCCTTACCTATATTTTTTTTCTTATTAGAACTATTCTTTTTTACAGCTTTATTATTCTTATTTAGATGCTTAGTTGTTTTTTTAGTATTATAATTTGCTTTCTTCTTTTTCATATTTGAAGTATTCTTTTTTACAGCCATAATATAACACCACCAAACTACTATTTTATTATACATTGTTTTTATAATATTAAAAAGACTAAGATTTATAACTTTACTGTCACAAAAAAAGAAACATTATAGAATGTTTCTTTTCCAACCATTATTATTCAATAATTTCAGTAACAACACCTGCACCAACAGTACGTCCACCTTCACGAATTGAGAATTTAGTACCATTTTCAAGTGCAACTGGAGAGATTAATTCAACTTCCATATCAACGTTATCACCAGGCATAACCATTTCAACACCTTGTGGTAATGTAATTACACCAGTAACATCAGTAGTTCTGAAATAGAATTGTGGTCTGTAATTTGCGAAGAATGGAGTATGACGTCCGCCTTCTTCTTTGCTTAATACGTATACAGATCCTTTGAAATGATGATGTGGAGTAACACTTCCTGGTTTAGCAAGAACTTGTCCTCTTTCAACTTGATCTCTAGAAATACCACGTAGTAATGCACCTGCATTATCACCAGCTATAGC
>CADCFX010000036.1 GCA_902800945.1 uncultured Erysipelotrichaceae bacterium
ATTATCTAAAACATATTTAATTAAATTAGGAATTTTTATTAAACTTTGTAACAAAGAATAATCTGTTTTTACACCTATTGATAAAGACGTTTGTACTACCATCTTTCACTAATTATATCATCAAAAAAGACTAGATATATCTAGTCTACACATCAACCTTTTTTCACCTTTTTTTACTCATTTTCCACATTATTCTTTAAAGTAAAAACTAATCCTTCTCCAGAGTATTGTCTACCCAAATAAGCATTAATTGCCTCTTGCTCTTCTGAAGTCGGTTCTTGCAAAGAAGAACTTATTCTTTTTCGAATAAAATATCCATTACGATAATTTCCTTCTAACAAATCTGAAGCAGGGAAAAGAAAATAAGTATCCTCTTGCTCAGCAACAATAACCCTTCTATCCTCCGGATTATCGTTAAATTGAATTATTTTCCCAACTCAGTTTTTATTATCACCGCTTATCGTCATTAAAGGTTGGTTGCTTACTTCACTCATCCTTGCTGCAATTCTCACTCTTTCTTCTTGAGTAGCCAGTCCCTTAACAACATAGTCATTACTTGCAATATTAACATCATACAAACTATTAAAAACTACGTAATAATCCTTTCCGGCTATTGACATTATTTCCGCTCCGAGCGTTTTATTATAAACCAAAAAACAATGCGCAGTATTGCCTTCAGTACTAAAGACGTAAAAAGAATTCCCACCAGGCCCTCTAATTAGAGTTCCAACCGGCAAAGTCCAATTACCACTGGCGTCATAGAAGTTCTTTATTTTTTCTTTATAAATAATCAACACGGTTTTCACCAATAAATCAGATAAAGTATTAATGTACCTTATCTCCTCTCTAGAAACTATTATCGGATTATAATAATTAATATGTAAAGGACTATCAGCAGTCTGAGCTTTCATCCCGGTAACTCTAATAGCAATATAACTATCATCAGCCCTTTCGCCAACAATAATCATCTCTCCAGAACCATTCTGACATACTAAATCTCCTACTTCAAATTTAACATCGGAACACTCGGGTACTTTAACATAATCATCTGATCCAACTCTTTTTACCCCTCTTAGAGCAACTATCTTTTTGATTTTTTTAATATCAGCAGAGTCTAAATTAATACTAGACTTAGAAATAAACCTTTCAAAAGATATTTCCAACACATTCTTAATATCAACCAACGAAATCTCTCGAATGTTCTGATTAACTTGAATAGTGTCTCTCAATTTAGAAGAACTAGTCATATAAAAACAAAGTATCTTATCACCATTAACAGATAGTACCAAAAAAGGGCCCTCTTCATGACCAGCAACATGGTATTTTGAAGGAACAACATCATTTCCTCGTATAGCATATATAACATCCCCAAAACGTAAAGAAGGTAATGTCTTCATAACAAAATCAGCATACAACTTCCCATTAGGTGGATTAGGCACAAATTCCATAGCTTTCCCTATTATTATACAATCATGAGCATAAACATCTTCACATCGAAAATCAGCATATCTAGGAATAAACAATTTTCCACATAACACAATCCCACGTCTTCTAGAAGAAGTCCTATCAACTCTATATAAAAAAGCCTTAGCATCTTTTACTCTGAATACATAATAAAAAGCATTCCTTATTTTTACCAAATAACCTTCCTTTAATTTTTGTTTATCAGAACAATTATTATTCTCCATTATAATACCACTCCAATTTTCAAAAACTTAAATTATTTTACCAGTTATAGAATATAAAATCAACAAACCATCACATTTAAAGCGCAGTTTTCTATTCAAAAAAAAACATGTAACCTGTCCGTTACACACTTTTCACGTGGCAAAAATGATTCATCCGAACTATACTTCAATGACAGTATCCATATAGCCGCTTGTCAAAAATATAAAAAAGCCACAAATACGTATATACTTAATAGCTAGGTAAGATACCAAAAATCAGTCTTTGAAATAGTATGTACTATTTCAATTCTACCAAGAAAATTATAAATTGCGAAATTATTATAAATTGCATCACGAAGCCGTAAAATATACCAAGATATATCAGTCAATAATGACTTTAAACGACTAAGCAATTTATCAATAACCCATAATGCTTTCTATACTCTCAAAATAGAATAAACACTATTAAGTATCTTAAGTATACTCTATATTATTTTCATTGTCAACAATGCTATAAACATTTTACACTTTTTCACCACTATAAACTTTTAAACTATTTACTATTAACTCATAACTATCCATTGTAACATCGAAATAATTAGTATCAGTATTATAATATACAAATATTATTATATTATCTTGCTTATAAATAAATACTAAACACTCTTCCTCATCTTTTTCATATAACAACTCATAGCTCCCATTATCATTAGCTTTCTTATTTATAAGGTCATACCCATTGTTTTGTTTATCAATTTCATATACTAAATCACTAATAAAATCCTTTAATTCCACATCTATTAAATATGTATCTAATACTTTATAACTAACCGTTATCTTTCCTTTACTTTTTTTATGTATTAATTTGGTATAATTCTTTTCTGAACTTAGTTTCCAAGATGTATCATACTTAAAACTATAATAACTAGTTTTATATTCTTTAACATCATAAATAGTATTATTAGTAAGATAATAAGTAATAATCAATACCATCAATAATACCAAAATACCAACGATAAATAACGTTTTATTCTTTAGCTTTATCATCTTAATTCTCCATCATTATAATTGTTAAATAATCTAAGTATTCTTTAACAATTATATTACTACTATTCTTTGTATAAACTCTTTTCACTTCATTCTCATAAGTACGCTTATAACCTTGTTCTATTAATTGATTTTCATAGTTAGCAGTAAAATAAAAAGCATCCAATGACTTACTAGCCTCGTTCTTGTATCTTAAACTTACAATTCCATCAACGTAATTAGCCTTTAATAATTCTAAAGATATATTTTTTTCCAGATTCCCAATCTTTTTCCATTTATCCCATATCTTCTTAGGTATATCATTAATCCTTCTCTCTTCTTTATACTTATAATAATATCTGTCTTTAAAATCAGTAAAACTAATAGATTTTATATTTTTAAACTCCTCTTGTTTTAAAGTATTCTGTAACTTAATCAAGAACTCCGTACTATTAGCAATAGATACATCTGCATTTATAGAATTATTAGTATTAAATCCCACAACTTCTCCACTACTATTATATAAAGCACTACCTACGTCACTAGAATTGATAGCTAATAGATTTTTATATTTTCCATTATAATTTGTAATATTTTCACCATTTCTAATCATTAATCCCTCATTGTTTTTACTATCTATAACAAATACAGGATCCCCAGTACTGAGCTTAGTACTAGAAAAAGATACAGGGCTACCAACTTCCTTATCTAGTTTTAAAACAACAACATCATATTCTGTATCCGCAGCAACTATTCCTTCAATATTATAAGTATTCTTACTACCATCATTAACATAAATATAATTGCTATTATTAAGAGTATCCATTAGCAAAGACCAACTAGTGACTACTAACCCTTTATCTAGAAAAAAACCACTACCATATGTATTAATATTAGCATCATATAAAGCACTAATAGATACATTTTCTTCTTTATTATTCTTATAGATACTAGTTAATAAATCATTACTAACTTTATCATCGATATTATCCCCCAAAGATATCTTCTTAAATGATTCCCCTAACACTTCTCCATTATCTTCTTTATCGCCTAAACTATTAAAATAATCTTCCAAGTCTTTCCCCTTGGTATACCAAGGAAAAAATACTTTATAACTATCACCACTTCGTTTTAAATATAATACTAAAATAAAATCCTCTTTTTCACCATTTAAGTTAACATTAGGAAAATAAGTAAAAGTCATAACCCCTTCACTAAATTCAACAGTCCTAATAAGTTTTACATAATTATATTTTATATTAAACTTATTCATATCTTGTAAAAACATATTAATAAAAGCCAAAGAGGATAAAGTATCAAAACCATTATCACTACTAATATATCTCTCATTTTGCAAAGACTCAGTTAAATTTTTCCCATTTAAAAGTATTCTAATTATTTTTTTCGTATACTCTTTAGCTTTTTCATCTACTGTTTCCGTATTAACAAATCCATCGATCTCTATCTTATATGCTTTATCCAGAGTGTTTATTAAACTGTCTCCCTTAGAAGTAATAGAAATCTTGGAAGGATCTATATAAAAATCATTTTTACCCCAAACACTAGGTATAAATAAACAAAGTAAAGCAATACTAAAAATCACTTTTTTCATATTATCACCTCCTAAGATAATTTACTAAGCAATACATTAAACACATACTTACTAGCAGCCTTAGCATTATTACCATTCAAATAAACATCATGAAATGCCTCAGCTATTGTTTCATCATATATATATTTACCAGTTCCATCTTTAGCAATTGCATAAGCAGAAATTGAACCTCTAAAATTATCAAATCCCATTTCAGAGCCAGTATCTACACAAAAAACATTATATGCCTCTTGTATCATTTGCCTACTAAAAACACCGTCGTTAAAATCATTATAAACAGCATACATTTGATTAATTTTAGAACTAGGTACAAAAGTCATATCACCCACACCATAATGCTTAAGTAATGCAACATAAGAAAGATAATGACCAAATTCATGAGCAACTGTACTACTTCTAACAGCATTTGGCGGAAAATAGCCGCTTGATGATCCATAGCTCGCAGAATTAGCAATCTTCTTTGGATTTAAAAAGTACTTAGTATTTAGTATTATTTGCGACTTAATACCAACAGGATAATTAGAAGCATTCTTGCTAGTAATAAAAGTAAATATTGGCATAAAAGATGCCATATAATTAGCATTAGTAACATTAGCCAACGTCATATTAGTCATATAATTCCTGGCCGTAGGAAAATTAGAATAAACATAGGAAACTACTTTTTCTAACTCCAATGCAAAATCTACATCCATTTCGCATAAATTAACTGCTGTAATACCATAATTATTAATAATACTATTTTCAACTGCCATAACACTATTATTGCACTTTTTCTTTTGGTTGTTACTATCATACCTGATTAAATCAAGCACTTCTGTCTTGCCGGTTAAATCTATTTGTTTAAAATATTGATTATCAAAAATAACACTAGTTTGATACTGTTCAGTAACAACCCCATTATAGCCGGATTTTGAAACCCCATGTAAAGATGCAAATCTATCACTTGGAGAAATCGGCGACGCTGGTGTTGTTGGAGTTGCCGGTGTTGCCGGAGTTGTTGGCGTAGTCGGTGTCGAAGGCGTAGTCGGTGTCGAAGGTGTTGTTGGTGCTGAAGGTGTTGTTGGTGTAACTGGCGTTGTAGGGTTTGTCGGTGTCGTTGGTGTCGAAGGCGTAGTTGGATTAGCAGGAGTTGAAGGAGAAGTTGGCGCGGAAGATTCCGTCTCCTTACTGGAGTTTTCACCATCTGGGTTCTCTGTATTATTCTGATTATTATCACTTTGTACTTCTTTATTATTTACCCCCAAAAAGAAATAATCCTTTTCATTATTAGTATTAATAATAAAATACATTGCTACAATCCATAAACCTAAGACTAAAAGAGCTAAAATCAAATTACTTGCCTTGTTCGTAACATCTTTTTTTATAACAAATGGTTTTTTATTCTCAACTACCGTATTATTATTTAAAACAGTATTATTATCTAAAATGCTTTCTCTTAAATAAGCTCCACAATTTGGACAGAAAGAAATTCCTGGTTTATTAATTGTTGTACCACATTTTTTACATTCCATCTTCTTCACCATCCTCATTATAAAAATTATAACAAAATACCACTGTTTTTTAAAGAAAAAAGATTCATATATTAATATATGAATCTCGTATTTATTCTACTATCCAAGGATCAGTTTCAGAACCAGTACCAGAATATAATTTAACTTCTGATTTAAGAGAAACCACAGGTCGAACACCACTAGCGGGTACCCCACTAACACCGGTAGGCCATATTGTACCATCCGAATATACATCTCGCATAACAGTGCTAGTACCATAAGAAATAGGCGATAAACTCAACCAAGACCTTCCTGTCTTTAATAGTTCAGCTTCATTCATGTTTGCCAATTCCTCTGAACGTAATAAAGCAATTGGATATGTTAATTTTGCCTTAGAATTAGAAATAGAAAACTGATCAGTATCATTCTGACATACCAAACTCGGCGTCATATTATATCCTTTAAATTGGGCTCGGCTACTATAATCCCCACCATTTGGATTCCAGCCTGCTATACTAGTAATATTTCTATCATTGCAATATACAACATCTTCAAATTGATTTGTAAATTCACTTAAATTTTGGGCATACCAACTATCTATTACACCTTTAATACTAGAATTATATTTGTTAACATCATCTGCGTATAATAATTCATATAATAAATCTTGTACATTCTTTCCTCCCTCTAACTCTATATAATAATTACGGGAAAAATAATATCTTACTTTCGTACATGAACCTGTTGTATTATTACATGTATAATGATTTGTGGCATTCAAAAGCGTTGAAAGTTGACTTTCCCCAGCAGAAGGTAGTAAAGTATATACCCCATTAGAATATGATACATCATTGCCCTTTAGCGTACCATTATCAGGGGCTGAATCAGGAGAGCCAGTACCTAAATAATTATTAACTTTATTAAACATATAACCTGCCATTGCTATGGATTTACCATTCGGGTTAAATGAACTTTCTCCTATTTGGGCATAGTTTGTGTCACCTATCTTATAAACTGTTGTTTTTGCTTTCATATCACTATTAATACTATTCACATTATACATAGTTGTACAAATACCAGTCATATTTTTACACGTAAATTTACCTAATAAGCTTTGGTATGTAGATTCACTCCAAGTAGCAGCTTCTGTATCTATAAGATGATATTCATTATTAGATATATCATATTCAAAAGAATCACCATATAAATATTCAGAATTTAATGCTTGATCAGAAGCATCTTGACCAGCAATACCTTTATGTTTTCCTCTAGTACTTTCACATTTACCATCTTCTGGCTCCCCATTATATATAATTTTTGTCCCCCCCGATTCGGTAGTTCTTATTATTTGCCAACAAAAACCTCCAAAGATTACATTTCTTTTATCTACACATTTATCGAAATAGACATTTGTTGCTTCTACTGTTTTACCTACTTCATCTGTTACTTCTCCCTCATATTTTGTAACACAAGCATTATCTCCGTGCGACAATCCTACTACTGTATCAAATAATTTTTGATTCTTTTCTATTTCGATAGTCGATTCTACTTCTACATCTACCTTACATACTGCATACACTACTGGTATTAAAGACATTGATAAGATTAGTATTAAATATTTATTATATTTTTTCTTCTGCATTATTGTTAATAAAACAATAAGCATTATAACTAAAACAATCACCAATATTGTCAAACTAGCTGCACCTGTAGAAGGGTTCGCCTCTTCTACTGGATCAACTGATTCTTTTATATTATCAGTAGTTATGACATCTAGTTCTTGTTCTTTTTCAGAAGTATTCATAGATAATTTTAAATTATTTGAAGCATCGAACTTATTATTAGTTAATAAATCATCATCAACTTCTTTTTTATAAGTAACTACCAAAGTTAATTCTTTAGTACTACCAGCTTTTACAACATTACTATTATCATTAGTTCTCAAAGAATATTCGATATATTCTGAATCAGTTTTAAAGGCATCTTCATCTAACATATAATCTTCTTCAGAATCATTTTTAATAGTCATATTATAAGAGATAGAATCTCCTACTTCATAAAGTTTTAGATTAAGAGATATATTTCGATCTTGAAATGTTGGTACATCAACCTCATCAGCTTCTCCCTCTCTACCACTTAGTTCCATAGCAGTAATAGTTATTTTGGACAAATCACATTCTTCCGCCAAAACTATAAAAGGTACTAATAATATTATTAATAAAAATTTTAAATACTTCATACAAATCATCCCTATTCTAGAATAATTATAACATTGTTAGAAAAAAAAGAGAAGATTATTCTTCTCCTCTTCCAATTACTTCTCTTGGCTTTGAACCATTCTGTGGCCCAATAACTCCTCTTTCTTCTAATAAATCGATTATTCTAGCTGCTCTGTTATAACCAAGTCTAAATTTCCTTTGAATTAAAGAGGCCGATATTTTACCTGTTTCATAAGCAAACTCTACAATTTGATTATACAAAGGATCATCATCCGTACCACCAGGTCCGCTACCAATACCATCACTAGCCCCATTAGTATCATAGCCTTTGTCGAAAGAGTCATCATAATTAGCTGTTTGTTGATTTCTAACAAAACTAATAATTCTTTCTACCTCTTCATCTGTAATAAAACATCCTTGAATTCTTATCGGATTATTAACACCTATTGGCATAAATAGCATATCACCTTTACCAAGTAATTTTTCAGCTCCTCCTCTATCTAAAATAGTTCTTGAATCAACAAACGAAGCAACAGCAAATGCTATTCTCGAAGGTATATTAGCTTTAATAATACCAGTAATTACATTAGTACTCGGTCTTTGCGTAGCAACAATTAAATGTATACCTGCCGCTCTAGCCAACTGAGTAATTCTTTGAATAGATCCTTCTACCTCCTTAGAAGCAACCATCATTAAATCAGCTAGCTCATCAATAATAACTACTATATATGGCATCTTTTCTCCTTTACTAGGATCTTTATCAACCAAATTATTATATTCTTCTATCTTCTTAACACCAGTCTCTGCAAAAGTATCATATCTTTCGTCCATAATCCCAACAATTCGTTGCAAAGCTACCGAAGCTTTTTTAGGATCAGTTACAACAGGCCATAACAAATGAGGAATGCCATTATAATGTGACATTTCAACCTTTTTAGGATCAACTAATACAAGTTTCACTTCATCATAATGATATCTCATTAATATAGAGGCAATAATACTATTCATACATACTGATTTACCAGAACCAGTAGAACCGGCTACTAATAAATGTGGCATCTTAGTAATATCAGTTGTTTGCACTCTACCCATTAAATCTTTTCCTAAAGCCACCAAAATATTTGCCTTCTTTTGATCCTCTGGGATACTACCCAATACCTCTTTTATCTTAACAGCACTTACATCTGGATTAGGAATCTCAATACCAACTGTACTCTTACCAGGTATTGGAGCTTCTATAGCAACACTCTTGGCAGACAAAGCAGCAGCTATTTCCTTATCACGCGCAGCAACCTTCGATAAAATTGTTCCACTATGTACAGCCACCTCAAATTGTGTTACTGCTGGTCCAACATGAACCTCAACAACTTTACCATCTATTCCAAAATCACTTAATACCTTTTCTAATTCTTTAATATTCTTACCAGTATTATTAACATTGCTTTGTTTATTTTTGGGTATTTCATCCAACAAACTGATACTAGGTAATCGATATATTCCCTTGTTAGTAACAATTGGTTCTTTCGGAATCTCCGGTTCTGTTTTTATATTATTAGCAACCGTAACAGGAACAGGAATAGGCTTTTTATTTACTGGATTAACCTCATCCTCTTTTTCATCTTCATCCTCTTCTTCTTCCTCGTCATCAGAATCCGTAACAAACTTATCCTTAATATTATCAAAGACTTCACCAAGATCTATATCAAATAAAAGAATAATACCAACTATCAACAATACAACCAATACTATTATAGTTCCAACCTTATTAAACAGAGAATAGAAGGCATAAGCTAATCCACCACCTATAATACCTCCACCAACATTAATACTTTCTTCACCACTAGTAAAAATAGAAGCACTAACACCAATAGTTTCTACTCTTCTATGATAGTTTTCCACAGTCCTAGTAATTATCTCTGCAGGCTGATAGTTTTCAATAAAATAAAAGTGACTTCCTATTAAAAGAACAATTAATAAAATATAAAAGCCAATAAAACGAGCCGAAAACATACTAGGAAATTTTCTTCTAAACAAAAGGTTAATACCAATAAATATCATGAATAATAGAATAAGTATCCACCATTCTCCAACAACGAACATTGCTCCTTTTTTTATTAGAGCACCAAAAGCTCCAAAACCAAATCCCAAAACACCAATTAGTAATAGTATTAAACCAAATAGTATTGTATTCATATTTGTTTTAGCCGATTTCTTAGATGATTTTTTCTTTCTCCTTGCCATACTACTCACCATAATAATTATATACTAAATACATATTAAAAGCAAAGAAAACAGCCTCGTTTTAGCAATATTTTTTGACGTTTCCTATACACTATTTGTTGTTTTTTTAAAATCATGTTGCTATAATATTAGTTATGTTAAGGAGGAAAGGTTATATAACATGAAAAAAAATATTACAAGAATATTAGCGTTAGCCCTTTGCGTACTAATGATCTCTGGTTGCGGTACTAAAATACCAAAACTATCAAATGGCGACGAAGCGGTAGTAACACTAAAAGGTGGTTCAAAGATTAGTGCCAATGAACTATATACCGAATTAAAAGATGATTACGCACTAAATGCTCTGATTAATATGATTGATAAAAAGATTCTTGAAAAAGAATACAAAAACAAGAAAAAAGATGCAACTGCTGATACTGAAAAAACAATGAAAGAACTTGAAGATGCTTATGGAGATGACCTATTAAATACAATTCAATATTACACTTCATATTCAACAATAGAAGGATATAAGGAATACTTATATTTAAACTATTTTCAAAATTTAGCAATTGAAGATTATAGTAAAAAACAAATTACCGATAAAGAGATCAAAGATTATTATGAAAAAGAAATAGTTGGTGATATCAAAGTAAATCACATCTTAATAACAGCCAAAGTAAAAGATGATATGACCGATGATGAAAAGAAAGCAAAAGAAGACGAAGCTAAAAAGAAAGCTGAAGATATCATTAAAGAATTAAAGAAATCAGATTCTAAAAAGATTAAAGACACTTTCAAACAATTAGCGGAAAAGAATTCTGAAGATGAAGCTACAAAAGGAAATGGCGGCTCTTTAGGATATATCAATAAAGACACATTAGATAGTAGCTATAAAGAATTAGTTGATGCCGCTTATAAATTAAAAGACGGTGAATACTCTAAGAGTGTTATAACAACCGAATTAGGATATCATATTATATATAGAGAAGCATCAAAAGAAAAAGCAAAATTAAAAGATGTTAAAGATTCAATAGTTGAAAAATTAGCTACTGAATATAAAACTAAAAATCCTGTGGCAGCCGTAAAAGCACTACAAGAAATAAGAAAAAAATATGATATGGAAATAGTAGATAGCGAATTAAAAACACAATATGCTAAATATATTCAAAATCAACTAGCTCAAGCTCAACAGCAAGCACAGCAAGCGCAGCAACAAAACCAACAACAAAACCAACAACAAGAACAACAACAAACACAATCAAATTAGTATTAATCAAGCAAAAAGGTAGAGATTATTCTCTACCTTTTAATTTGATTTACTAGCTTCTTTAATCTTATATTTCTGAGTATTACTAAGTTCAATAGTATCCTTCAATTTAGGAAGTTCTAACAGCGTTTTTTCTAACTCCTTATGATCTTTAACTATCTTTTTCTTATCATCCCTAATAGGTATAATACGATATGATTTATTATTATCTAACCTAACAATAGTAGTATTTTCAATATCTCTCAAAATATTATCATCAAATTTGATTTTCTCTTTTTCTAAATTAATTAACCATCTATCAAAAGACGACTTCTCACTATCATCAACTTTTAGAATAAAAATACATACTTGTTTATCATCCAACAACACAAACAAAGTGCTTCTATCAGCTCTCTTATAATAAATCGGCTTTCTAATCTCAATTTGAGCATCAATCAAGTCTTCAAAATTAGAAACCTTTACAATACTTCTACCTTCAACATTCGGAATATCAACAACATCAATTAAAACCGCATCATATGTTCTCATAACATCCTTAAGAAATGAATTATATTCTTCTTCAGGACTTTTTTTAATTCCAACATCTTTAAAACTAAAATATATGAAAACTATTATTAAAGGAACAACTACTATCAAAAAGGAATATTTTTCTATAGTATATAAATAAAAAGAACCTAGCAATAATAAAATAGTTATAATTAAACAAATAATATTTTTCTTATTCATATTAATCGTCCCCTCTCAATAATTCTTTAAAATAAATAGATGGATAAGCAATATATGGTATCCTAAAAATAACCTTTCCCTTAACACTATCATAAGAAATATCTACTCCATCCTCTGTATTATTATTATCACCTTTAGTATGATAATAATACTTATTACCCTTTTTCTCTATGCTTATTAACCTATGAATTATATAATTTTTTTCTCCTTTATAGACAATAACATCATCTTTCTTTAAATCCTTTTGTTTTACTTTAATACCAACTACAGCATCACCGACATTAATATTTGGAGCCATTGATGCACTCCCTACTCCTAGCATAAACACCGGAAAATATCCACTTATCATCGCCACTAGAAGCAAAAAGAAAATAATCACAGCAAAATCAAAAGGTTTAAAAGTTGTAGATATAAATTCTCTTTCAACTCCTTCATTATACTCATGAATAAATCTAGAGCAATAAATATATACGAGAAACGGCATACCAATTCCAAAAATAGAAGACAAATACTCGCCCAAATCAGGAGAAATAGGAACTATATATACATAGCCGTCCATTATTATCCTATACAAAATAGAAGGTTTATACCCAACATAATAAGTAACAAAAGATAACATACCATGTTTTATACTTACCGGCAATACAATTAAAGTTATAAATCTAAAAATCCCCCCAACCTCATCTAAAGGAAAAACTTTAAAACTCATCAAAGATTCCACTACAATAAACATAATAGTTAAAATAGCAATGCCAAATTTATTATTCTTATTTGGAACAATAAATATGTACCTTAATAATTCCATAGAAATTATCAAAATAAAAGGAGCAAATACATTATCAACAATCGAAAATATTTTTAAAGAATAAGAATTTTCTAAAAAACCAACAATTAAGCCTAACCCATATGTAACCAAAAAGAATATAACTATCTGCGTTAAAATAATCTGAAAAAAAGACTTCTTAGCATAAGTTTTCTTATCTTTAGCATAACCATAGAATAAATATGCTACAAAAGTAATAATTATCATACTAGCAGCAGATATAGGCTCTGAATACTTTAAAAATTTACTTAATATATAAAAAACATATAAGTAAATATATGTCCCTAGTAGTAAATAGATTATAATATTTTTGAAACTTCTTTTCATAACAATACACCCTATTTATTCCTTATATATAAAGACAACAGCTATCTTTATATATAAAGAATAAATATTACAACTTATAATTGTAATAAACTATTCTTAATCTTGTACAAACTTCATTTGATAAGTCAAAG
>CADCFX010000037.1 GCA_902800945.1 uncultured Erysipelotrichaceae bacterium
CTTCCAGTTCCCTTTAAAAACTTAACTATCTTTAATAAATCTGCAGAATTAATAGTATTATCCCCGTTACAATCTGCTGCTTTTAAAAATTCTCCTGAAAGAACTGACGTTCCTTTTAAATGTTTAACTGCCTTCAATAAATCTGCAGAATTTATCATCCCATCACCATTTATCTCGCCAGTTACAGAATTTATAAATTCTCTATATATTATTCCATTTTTCTTAATCTTAGTTTTTCCACCTGTATATAATACTCTTTTACCACCAACATCTTTATAATCTACATCTACTGTAAATCCAATCCCTAATCTTATATACGATTTAAATGCATCAACATCAGTATTAATTGTTATTTTACTTATATAACCATTACTAACATTATATCCATTTATCTCATAATCAAACCGTGACTCCCATATCGCATATAAATCCAAATTATCATTAATATTAACAACTTGCTCATCATTATATACTGTTCCAGATCCATCTGCTTTAGTGTTCCATCTTTTAAAATCATAACCATTTCTAGTAAACGTATTCTTATCAAGTTTTACATTAACCCCATAATTAAAGACTTGACTCTTAGTAATATTTGTACCATCATTAGCATGGTAAGTAATAGTCCCCTCTTCACTTTTCCACACCGCATATAAATGTACCTCAGAATTAATCACATCATTTACAGATATAGTTTCTTGTACTTGATATCTTTTTCCAGTACCATCATTTTTAGTATTCCAACCAATAAACTCATAACCATTTCTTACAAAAGGATTTAGAGAAGTTTTAGAATCTCCTCCCCCAACTACACTGAATAAAGAATTAGACAAAACATATAATTCGCCAATACCAGAGTAATCATCTTTATATACTCCTCCATTAGAATCATAAACAATAGTATAAGAATTCTCCTGCCATCCAGCCTTCAAATTATTACAAGATACAATATCATTAGAATCTACCAAATCATCATTACAATACCAACCAATAAAACCATAGTTATTTCGTTTCGGAATCGGAAGCTCTCCATATACTTCACCATTATAAACAGTCTTGCTAGTTGGCTCAACACTACCACCATTAGCATCAAATGTTACAATTCCTAGATCCCCGCTCCAAATAGCATACAAGGTTAGTATTTCTTTATCATTCATACCAGGCACCTGCCCTAAATTACTAAACGAATCACCTGATCCATCAGCTTTAGTATTCCAATATCTAAACTCACTATCGGCTTTAACAAAAACATTATTAGGCAGATTATAACTAGTACCAGAAGCAACTTCAATATCTTCCATATGGCCTTCCCCACCATTAGCATCAAAATGAATAGTATAATGAGGAACATAATTTACTGTAATTGGAACATCTTTTATATACCCATCATATAAACTTTCAATATGAATAGTCGTCTGTCCACTTTTCTTAGGTATTAAACTCCCATCTTCTCTAATTATAACAACACCTTCATCATTAGTTTTATAACTAATTCTTTTCGCCGCTACTATTTGAGGACTTAAATAATCATAAATTTTTAGAATTTTATTTAATTGTTGATTTAAAGTAATACTATTCATTTCAAAATAATCAAAATTCATAAACTTTAATACTGGTATTCTCACTACTCCATTTATAGTTTTAAGCTCCCAATTCTTATCAAATCCATCCCATGAGCTATAATTAGTAGCCTTAGTTAACTCTAATAAATCCGTATCTTTATCAAACATTTTAACATTAATAGCTGAAGAGCACTTATTATCTTTACACAAAGTCTTACCATTATTAATTATATTAATATCACTAACAGATAGATTATTGCCAACAACTTCTCCAAACAAATTTCCATCATCAGTCATTGTAGATAAAATATTCTTAATACTTACAGGATTATTAGCATATATTTTTTCAATAAGTACATTGCTATTATTACCTGAAGCATGAATATTTTTTATATTGACTTCATTACCCTCAACAGAATTTAACAAATAACCATAATTTTCAAAATTATCCAAATCTCTATCTATATCAATATAAATACTATCTATATTAATCGTTCCATATTTTGATTCAACATGACCAAATAATCCACCACCAAATAAGTCTTGATCACCTAATCCATTAACATGACTATTCTTTATCGCTATATTCTTAAAAGTAGCAACATAAACAGTCTTATCATCATCATTAATATGACCCTCTTCATCCATGTTGGCCGTATAATTTGATACTAACGCCCCACAATATCCATCCTGACAAGTTATATCAAAACCATCTAATATTAAATTCTTAATAGTTGCATTGCCTTTTAAAGTGCCAAATAATCCACCACCAGCATCATTTAAATTCCACCACTGATTACCATCTTCTTTTGTACAATAAATGTAATTATTCTGATATAGCCCTTTAATCGTATGATTTTTACCATCTAATGAGCCACTAAAACCATTAATTGCTTCCCAGCCAAATACCTGTGGACATACATCAGACGGCTGTGATAAGCTTCCTTCTCTAGTTTCAATAGTTAAATCTATATCATTACCCAATTCATAATAAGCACTCGGATTGTTTCTCATCTGCGATAACTGTACTCCGTTTGTAATTATAAAAGGTTGATCTTCAGTACCCATACCAGCCATTCTAACAATATTAATATTAAAACTTCCTACTACATTATTGTTATAAATAGCATCAATCTTATATATCCCATGTTCCATATTATCTGGAAAATGAATAGAAGTATTAATATTATTTTCAGCAACTTCATTATTAGTAACACTAATTTTATTAGAAACATCAATATTACTCGCATTATATATTCTATACGTAATAACACTTCCTGAAGCAATATTCTTAGTATCAGAATAAAACCTCTTATCATTTTCGTTTATAGTAACATTATTATACTTTTCCACATCAATAAAAGGATCTTTATCTATATTATCAGTAAATACCATTAACTTATCTACAAAGAATCCATTACTACTAATTGTAATCTTTGTATTATTATTAACAACCACATCATTAGGAACATCAACAGTCACTAGCCCTGGCAAAGCTACAGTTTTAGAAATGGTTTCAAAAGAACCATCTTTCTTTTTTACTCTTATAGTAAAAGTTGTATTCTCTGTCATACTTATAAACTTTATTTTCTTTATTATCTCATCATTTCTTAATCTACTATTAGTTAGTGTATAACTATAACTTTGATACCCATATTCACCATCACCAAACAAATAATTATTATCCCATATTTTATTATTAGTAAGTTCTGTAATAAAATGTACTGATGACTCTAAAGAATCATAAGCTAAGTAAGGATTTTGTTGTGAATTCCCCCAAGAGTTTTTTAAAATCCATACTCCCTTACCGGTAACTATATTATTACAATTAGTAGTATTACTACTATGATTATTATTATCATTACAATAAGAGTATTGTATATTATCATTCCAACCTATAATCCCCATAGCATGACCACTAGAATGGCTACAATTATATACATCTATTACAGTATTATTTAATTTTGTATCTCTATACTGACAAGCAGAATCCATATAAGTAGCTACATAAACAACTCCATTGTCTATAATACTTTGTTTAATAGTATTAGTATAATTATTTCTTGTTTCTTTCTCAGCAGCAGTTAACTGACTTGTAGATTCTCTCAAATCCATATTTGGCATATTAACAGTTGCGTTAAGTTCATATAATGACTTGTTATAACTAAGAACTTCAGCCAACTCCATCTGATTCAAATCACTATCATCATATTCTTTAAAATTATTATAATCTACCAAAGAAATTCCATTAGCCATAGCTATAGTAGATACAAAGAAGTTCCCCCCATCTCCCAAAGTACGAACAACAAACGAAGAATATTCATTGCTATAATCTTTAATACCATCAACTGCAGTTGCATAATCTAACTGTCTTTCTGTAAATAGTCTAGAAGAGCTACTATAACTAGTATCAGACTTTTTTAATAAGTAAGACTCTGCTGAGCTTGCTGAAGCAAAAGCCCAACAAATACCAAGTCCTCCCTGGTTTCTAATAGGAGAAACGTAGTTTTTTCCATTAACATTACGTAAATCATAACTACTGGGCATAGATGCAGAAGCAACATCAGTAGAAGAATAATCCACTATCAAAGAAATTGGTACTTCCCCCAACTCTTTCTTATCTTCTTCACTATATTGTAAATAAGCAACATAAGAGGGATTTAAATACGGCTCATTTCTTTTCTTATTCTTTTCTGTTAATATTATTCTTCCACTTTCTTCATATATATCCTTTATATATTTTTTGGCCTCTTTAGGAAGATAAGAATACTCATTAGTTTTTAATACTTTATCTATTTCCGATATCTTATTAGAATTACTATATTTAATAATAATTAATGATAGTAATAACAATACAGCTAAAATGAAACTAACTCTTTTAACTCTCCTATCCTTCATACTATCACCTTATATATATAATAACATAAAAAAACAAGTAAAAACATACCCCTTTTACTTATTTTTTATTGCATATAATAATATACTACCTTACACCGTAACATTTCCACCCAATGGAGTATACTGTCTAGCACCAGAAGTCTTATCGGGCTCATCAATTTGTTTACCTTTAATATGTTGTGGCAAAACACGAACACGAAAATCATTACTAATTCTTTCAAATTCACCTGATAATTTAGCTATATTCTCCGTACCGTACATTATAAAAGGCCGCCCCTCTTTATATATCACCATAAAATCAGGCTCTTCATTAGCGTAATGAATAACAGCCAAAGTAACAAGCGTATCGTCAATCTCAACGCTTACTTTTTCATAAAATATAGGATTTCCCGGCCAACCGCCATCATGAAGGCTTTCCAAAACTGCGCTCAAAACTCCGTTCGTAAAATAAGTCTTACGAGTCATCAAATATTTTGGTGCATCAGCAACATCTTCGACACCATATCGGGGATCAAGAAAATAGTCCAAAGACACATTTTCTTCACGCTCTGTACTCTCACCAAATACTAAATTATCTCCCTCTACATAAAAGACACCAATGTGAGATTGCTTATGTTCAAAGCCATCTTTTACTTCCAATATCGTTCTTATAATACTAGAGTTATCCGTATATTCATATACAAGCATCCGGGGATACGGGTCCGTACATCCATAATTTATTTTTAAACCTTCAAATATAGTACCATATCCAAGACTCTTTAGCCTTTTATCAATAAAAAATGGTTCATGCGTATCGCCTTTATACGGCTCTCCTGGTCCCCTTACATTATCGATCATTTTTTCAACGAATCGTGTATCTATACTCATAATAAAATCAACTTCCTTTACTAAAATATACTAGCATTATTTATACTATACTATTTTCGCTTTTATATCAACCATTAACACACTTCTAGTCTAAAAAAGGTTAGAACATCCCTTACTCTAACCTTTAAAAATTGCATCTACATAATATATTTGTTTTCTATCGTGATTACACTTGATTTCCCAATCAGTCATAATATTAGGGATTTTTCTTTCATCATTATGCAAATCCATACTTACTTTTTTAAATTCATACCAATAACTAGACATAGTTTCTAAAGAATAAGCAAATAATACTTTATTATCAGTTTTTAGTATTATATGTTTATCTTTTTTAAATACTCTATCATATAACTTCAAAAAATTAATATGCGTAAATCTTTTCTTTTCATCTATTGGCTTAGGCCATGGTTCCGAAAAAGTTAAATATATAGTATCTATTTCCCTACCAAACATCTTATCAATGTCTTTAGCATCAGCACATATTAATCTCAAATTAGGAATATCTTGTTTACCAATCTTACTAACAGCTGTTGCCGTCTGAGATTCATTCAGTTCTAATCCAATATAATTAACCTTGGGATTCTGTTTAGCCATGTTTATGATGAATTCTCCACGTCCCATACCAAGTTCTAAACATATAGGGTTATTATTATTAAACTCATTACGCCATCTGTTCTTTAATTCATAAGGCTTACTAATTAGATAAGAACTATTTTTAACTATTCTATTAGCACCCTTTACCTCATTATATTTCATTATTATTCTCCTATTCAAAATAATCAATCTTCATAGCTCTTTTAACTTCCCGCAAAGTTTCAGCCACTACTTTTCTAGCTTCTTCAGAACCTTTTTTTAATACATCATATACATAATCCATATCTTGAGAATATTTTTCTCTTCTTTCGCGAATTGGTCTTAACTCATCTTGAAGTATACTATTTAAAAACTTTTTAATCTTCATATCACCAAGCCCACCCTTTTGATAATGAGCTTTTAATTCATCCAAATTTTTATATTCTGGCAAATACTTTTCAAAACTATCATCTTTACAAAATATATCTAAATAAGCAAAAACAACATTTCCTTCTATCTTACCAGGGTCATCTATCTTTATATGATTGGGATCAGTATACATATTAAATACTTTCTTTTTTATTTCTTCTTCACTATCAGCCAAATATATACAATTGCCTAACGACTTACTCATTTTAGCATTACCATCAGTTCCTACTAACCTATAACATCTTTCATCATCGGGTAAAACCGCTTCTGGTTCAACTAAAGTATCACCATATATACTGTTAAACTTTCTAACTATTTCTCTAGCTTGTTCAATCATCGGCAACTGATCATCTCCTACCGGCACTAAATTAGCTTTAAATCCAGTTATATCCGCTGCTTGTGAAACCGGATATGTAAAGAATCCCGCCGGTATACTCTCTTCAAAACCCTTTTGCTCTATCTCCGATTTAACAGTAGGATTTCTATGTAATCTAGCTACAGTAACTAAATTCATATAATAAAACGTCAACTCAGTTAATTCAGGTATCATCGACTGAATAAACAATATACATTTACTAGGATCTAGTCCTACGGCTAAATAGTCCAAAGCTACCTCCTTTATATTTTCTCTAACTTTTTCTGGATTATCAAAATTATCTGTTAAAGCTTGTGCATCAGCAATAAAGACAAACATCTTATCATAATTACCTTCATTTTGTAATCTTACTCTATTTTTTAAACTACCAACATAATGACCAATATGAAGTCTTCCTGTTGGTCTATCTCCTGTTAATATTATATTTCCCATTATTATTTCCTTCTTTCTATTATTATTTTACTTAATAATAGTGCACCATCGTTTTCTTAAAATTATCATAAATATCATCTCCTAAAACAAAAAGTTCCTTATCCTAATAACAGGACAAGAAACTTGCGCCACCTAATTATCATATACAAACATATATGTCTTTTTTAACGGTAAGAACTACCGGATTCTCATACTTAATTCTGAAAATCTCTCCTTGGTCCATTCATTACTTATTTCATATTAGTTTCCACCAACCACTAACTCTCTGATAAATCCCTAAGCAACTACTTACTCCAAGTCATCAATTTACAAACATAGAATACCATTAAAAATACCAACTGTCAAATTATTATAAGACTTTAATGTAATCCATTTCTTATTCCATGAACAATCATATCTACAATCAAACAAATTAATAATACTAAAGAAATACTATCAATAGTTTTTCTATTTACTCTTTTAATAATCTTTATTAGACTAGGTATTATTAAGTATATAAGAATTAACCCTGATATACCAAAAAATAGTATCGATCTTAAACAAATATATCCATTAATATTCATATAATTCCATATTTCTACATTATAATCCCATAATCTTATCCTAAAACATTCATATAATATCCATCCTGTTAAAAACTCTATTATTCCGCTTACTAACATTGCCATAACAAAAACCTTCCAAGGTTTTTCTTTATGTTTATATGTTAACAAAGTAATAAATAATCCTCCAAAAACATATATTGGGATCCAAGGACCATAAGTATTACCTCTTTTAACAAAATATCCCAAATCAATACGATAAAATAAAGTTTCATATATAAATCCAAATATTCCACTACCAATCATAATAAGAACATATAAGTTAAATACATCTCTTTTACTTAATTTTTCTGTCATAAAAAGACCATTAGCATCCATCTAATCTCACCTACACTAATTTCTAATTTTTTTCATCTTCGTTATATCACCTATTCTAATGATAATTTATTTCAATACAATTGTCATTATTTTTCAAATCATTTAACACACATTTCACTTTATAAAAAAAATGTAGATTACTCTACATTTCTTTTTATTGTTTTACTTAACAAATTTTCTTATTGTTCCTAAAACTAAAGTCGCTAAGAACAAGTATACATAATTAGTATTGTAATCTGTTGATATATCTACCATGTCAATACCAGTATTTGGAGGAACTACCTCACCAGTACCACCAGTAAAGATATTAGTAATATCAAATCCATTTACAACACTTGTATAATCTTCAACTTCATCTTCTACTATAGTATAAGTAATTTCCTTACCATTTTTATATTTATATAGATTATCTATAAAATATTGCCAGTTAGTTTGATTACTTACTGTAATAGTTTGTAAGTATACTCCATCAGCATATATTCTAATTGTTATTGTTGATGGTCTCTTATCAAGATTCTTTTCATCATCTTGCCATGTCTTAGTTCCACTAATCGCAGTTTTTTCTGGATTATGTTTATTCAATATTGTAACATTTGTTTTATTGTTATCATTTACTGTAATTTTAGCTTCATATCCTTTAACTACTTCTTCAGTAATTGTATAAGTAATCTCTTTACCAGATTTATACTTAGGTAAATCGGCAAATACTACTTTCCAATCATCAGCAGCAGTTACAGTTTCACTCTTAATTACTTCCCCATCAGCTAATAGATTAACTATTATTGACTCAGGACGAAGTCCATCATTATCATTTTCATCATCCCATAGTTTAGTAATTGTATAAGATACTACCTCTGGAGTATGTGTATTAGTTACTGTAACAACATAAGTGTTTTCTTTTATCTCTACTACATCTCCATCAGTTTCTTCAGTTTCTTCATTTTCAGAAGTCTCTTCTGTATTAGGTTGTTCTAATTTGGTTATATCAGATATACTTACTGCATAATCAGAAGCATATTCAAATCCTTCAGGATATTCTTCCTCAATAGAGTAAACAATTTTAGTACCGTGTTCTTTAAACTCTGGAAGATTAGTGAATGAGAATGACCAACCATCATCTTCAGTAACTTTCTCTACCTTTCCTTCAACAGGCTTTTTATCTGCAAGTAATTTAATATTAATATACTCTGGACGTTTACCATCTTGATTATCAGCATCAGCCCATACTTTGGTACCTTTTATATTAATTGTAGAAGGAGCATGTGTATTAGTAATATCTACCTTATAACCAGTAGCATCTACAATATGAGATTCACTATAACCTTTTACACCCTCTTCTTCAATTGTATAAACAATCTTTTGACCCTTGTTCTTATACATAGCCAAACCAGTAAATTTATATGTCCAAGGATTAGCCATCTTATCATCAGGCGTAATAGTTTCTGTTTTTACAAATTCCTTATCAGCATATAAAGATATTTTGATATAATCTGGTCGAATTCCATCTTGGTTATTAGAATCATCCCAATGCTTTGTAATCTCAACTTCTGTTTCCTTAGGATCGTGTGTATTTGTAATAACAAATCCATCAATATCAGTTTCATATTCCTCAGAATACTTATATTCTGCAGGATCCGTTGGATAAGATTCAGTAATACTATAATTATTTACTGTACCTTCATCTCTATATCTAGGTAAATCAGTTAAAGTAAAGAACCATTGATTTAAAGTATCTTTATCCTTATCTCCTCTAACTTCTACTGTTTTAACAGGATTCTGAACATTTGGATCATCAGATATAACATTAACTATAATATAAGGGGGTCTCATACCATCTTGATTATCCGCATCTGACCAAACTTTATATCCATCTTCTATATTAATTGTATCTGGAGTATGTGTATTAGTTATCGCTATAGTACCACTATCTGTCTTCTTAGCTGGTAACTCAGTATCATCACCAGTTACAACATATTTATCCATATTTTCTATTTTATCCATAGTTTCTTCAACATAATAGATAATCTGATTTCCACCTTCATATACTGGAAGATTTTTAAATACTGTAACTTTTCCATCTGTTGTTGGTACAGTAGCTGTCTTTCCATCTACTTTAGATGCTCTTCCATTTACCATTTTATATAATTGAACTTTTGCGTTAACTTTTGATCTATAGCCATCTTGATTATTGGCATCATCCCAAGTCTTAGTAACAGTAACTTGAGTTGTTTCAGGTGAATAACTATTTGTTAATTCTATTGTTCCACTATCTGTCTTCTTAGCTGGTAATGTAGTATCATCTCCTGATACATCATATTCACTA
>CADCFX010000038.1 GCA_902800945.1 uncultured Erysipelotrichaceae bacterium
AAACTAGCCGCAGACGTAAAGGCCGATATGTTAATAATACTAACAGCTGTTGAGACAGTTAAAACCGGTTTTGGCACAGATAAAGAAAAAGAAATAAGAGAAATGAGCATAGAAGAGGCTTCCAATCTCATGAAGGCTCGCGAGTTTAAAGAGGGAAGTATGCTTCCGAAAATTGAAGCTTGCATCGAATATGTAAAAAATAGTCATGGCAAAGCCCTAATTACATCACTACAAAAAGCTAAAGACGCTATGGCAGGCAACACAGGAACAATAATTACAAAATAATAAACTTAAGGGCGCCTTAAGTTTTTTAAGAAGGTGTGTCATGGAAGAAAAAAAAGTAATAGTAAAACTAGAATCATTTGGTAAAAGCTATGGAGAAAAAGAAGTCATTAAAAATATCGACTTAGATGTATATGAGGGAGAGTTCATAACATTGCTAGGTTCTTCGGGGTGTGGAAAAACAACTATACTAAGATCGATTTCAGGATTGGATGAACCTACAAAAGGGAAAGTTTTTATTGATGGTGAAGATGTTACTCATGTTGAAGCAAGAAAAAGACAGGTCAACACAATCTTTCAAAACTACGCCTTATTTCCTCTAATGAACGTTTATGACAATGTCGCTTTTGGTCTCAGAATGAAAAAAATATCAGAGGAAGAGATTTTTAAAAGAGTTAATAAAATGCTTAAACTGGTACATCTAGAGGGCTATGAAGAAAGATTGCCTAAAGAATTATCAGGAGGAGAACAGCAAAGGGTATCGATTATAAGAGGATTAATTAACAATCCCAAGGTTTTACTTCTAGACGAGCCTTTATCAGCTCTTGATTTAAAACTAAGAAAAAAGATGCAAATTGAATTGAAACAATTGCAAAGAAAACTAGGTATTACCTTTATATATGTTACACATGACCAAGACGAAGCATTATCTATGAGTGATAGAATCGTTGTTATAAGGAATGGTAATATCGAACAAATAGGTACTCCGGAAGAGGTTTATGAAAAGCCAAATAGTTTATATGTAGCAGATTTCTTAGGAGAAGCTAACATGTTTAAAGGATATGTCTCTAAAATAGATAAAGATAAAGTCATAGTAAAAACAGAAGCCGCCGACCTACTTATTAACAACAAGAATTATACCCTTAATGATAAGTTTACGATTGTAGTTAGACCGGAGAATATAAAGCTAACTAAAACGGCTAGGAATAATAACTGTTTACGGGGAATCATCACTAACATGGTTTATGATGGATATATAACAAAGGTTTTTGTGAAGGTTAATAACAATATATATGAATTAATAACCAAAGGAAACGATAAAGACTTCAAAGAAAAAGAGATGGTATATATTTATTGGACAATAGATGATGCTATAGTAATAGGTACAAAAAAATGAAAAAAAAGAATAGTATTATAAGAAATATTTTTATCGGTCCTGTTATTATTTATGCAACGTTGTTAATTGCCTTACCAATCATATATATATTAGTTATTAGTTTTTATAAAAATGATAATTATGGCGGATTCGTAAGAACCTTTACTTTAGAAAATTATTTTTCAATCTTTGATTCTGTATATATAGGAATCTTCCTTAAATCTTTTCTAATAGCAATTATTACCACCCTTATCTGTATGATAATCGCATATCCATTTGCAATAGCAGTATCACATAAAAGCAAAAAGACCCAATCAATATTTATGACCCTTGTAATGGTACCTTTCTTAACCAATTCTTTAATTAGAATGTATGGTTGGATAGTATTATTACGAAAAAATGGAGTAATAAACCAGGTATTAATATCTTTAAGAATAATAAAAAATCCCCTAAATCTTATGTATAATAATTTCGGTATCATAATAGGAATGGTTTATACATTACTACCATTTATGATACTCCCTTTATATAGTGCTGTTTCAACAATCGATAATAAACTATTAGAAGCTAGCAGCGATTTAGGAGCTAATAAATGGAAAACATTCGAAAAAGTCATTCTGCCAATTACTTTTCCTGCCTTATTTAATGGTGGATTAATGGTTTTCACCCCGGCGTTAGGATACTTCTTCATCGTCGATTTAATCGGTGGCGGAAAAATAATGATATTAGGAAATCTAATAAAGAATCAATTTTTAACTGCTCGAAATTGGCCTTTTGGAGCAGCTATTGCCATTTTGCTAATTATTATCACCTATATTCTTATTATGATATATCGTAAAATTGGTGGTAAGATGGATGATTTGGGGGCTTAAAAATGAAAAATAATAAAGTATTAGATAATATAATTATAACAATAGTATTTATTTTTCTCTTTTTACCAATATTTGTCTTAGTATTATTTTCCTTTAACACCTCAGAATTAAATATAATATTTGAAGGTTTTACCCTTCACTGGTATAAAGATTTATTTGCGAATAGATCTCTCTTAGAAGCCTTATTTAACACCTTAGTTGTGGCGGGAGTAAGCACCGTTGTATCTACTATTATTGGTACAATATCTGCATATGGTATATATAAATATGATTTTAAAGGTAAAGCTTTACTAAACGAACTATTATATATACCAGTAGTAATACCTGAAATAGTGTTGGGAATAGCTTTGTTAAGTGTATATACCTTGATGAAATTAGAGCTGGGAATGTTTACATTAATACTAGCACATATCTCGTTTTCTATTCCTTTTGTAATAATTAGTGTACGAAGTGTCTTAAGTAGTATGGATCCCAATCTAGAAAAGGCAGCATCAGATTTGGGTGCAGATGATATGACAACTTTCTTTAAAATAATACTCCCATCTTTACTCCCTGGAGTTATGAGTGGAGCTCAACTAGCTTTTTCTTTATCATTAGATGATGTAGTAATAAGCTACTTTACAGCCGGCCCTGGTAGTAACACTTTACCGCTTCATATTTATTCCATAATAAAAACAGGGGTAACGCCTGATGTTAACGCCTTAATAACACTAATGTTATTAGTTATATTTATCGTTTTAACTATATCAATGATATCGAATTTAAAAAAACTCAAGGGGGAAAACCAATGAAAAAACGAATGGTTATATTATTTCTTCTATTAATACTTCTATGCGGATGTAATAAAAAGGACGAAAAAACCTTAAATGTATTAAATTGGTCTTCTTACATACCGGATGAAGTTATTAGAAATTTTGAAAAAGAAACAGGTATTAAAGTTAACTATAGCACTTATTCTTCCAATGAAGAATTGTTGGCCAAAGTATCTTCTGCTAAAAAAGGAACATATGATCTAATATTTCCGAGTGATTATATGATAGAGATTATGAAAAATAGAGAACTATTAGAAAGAATAGATAAAACTAAACTAAGTAATTATAGAAATCTAAATGAAAAATATCTAGGCTTACCATTCGATGAAAACAATGATTATAGCTTACCCTTCCTATACGCAACAGTAGTTATTGCTGTTAATAAAGAGTATATTAAAGAGGAGATAAAATCATATAATGACTTATTGAATAGTAAGTATAAAAATGATATTGTCTTAATAGACGATCAAAGAATGATTATAGGGATGTCATTATTAGCCAATGGGTACGATATGAATAGTATTAACAAAAAAGAACTAAAAACAGCTCAAAACTGGCTAGAAAAATTAAAACCAAATATTAAGGCTTATGATAGCGATAGTCCTAAGAACTTTTTAATAACTGGAGAAGCTTATATAGGATGTATATGGGATGCAGAAGCTAAATTAGCCAAGCAAGAGAATTCTAATATAGAAATCATTAAACCCAAAGAAGGAATTGGTATAAGTCTAGACAACTATGCAATTCCTAAAGGAGCTAAGCATATTAGTGAAGCCTATAAATTTATTAATTATATACTTGATAAAGATGTTACACATAAAATATTAGAAGGATATCCATATAACAGCGTTAATATAGCTACTGATTTAGAATACCAAAATGATGAAATGTATAGCAGCAAGTATATTGGTATTGATTATGATTCTGGGAAACAATTTTTCGTTGAAAACATTGGTGGAAGTATAAAAGATTATGATAAAATATGGGCTGAAATAAAATAATGGTACAAGTGATTGTTTATACATATAAACAATTGCTTTTTTTATATTCCAATCATGATATAATCTTAATAGTTTAGAGGTGATCATATGTTTACAGTTGCTAAAGCAAGAAAAATTGATAATTACGAGTTAAGAATAGATACTATATATATATCAAAACATATCGGTTCTACAGTCAAAAAATATAGAAACTTAATAATTGAAGTTAATAATTCTGATTATCATCTGGAGATTTCGCTTGATAAAGATATTAATGATATACTAAGTATTAAAAAATACGATAAAATGGAACTGGGGAAAAATGATGTTATTGAAGCCATATTTACAGATGCTAAAAACAAGAAAAGATTTGTTATTATTACAAATATAGTTATTAATATGTTCAATGATGCCGTAGGCATTAGTTTAGACTTTAACAGTGAACAAGAATACTATGGGAGTGTCGAAGTAGAAATAAAACTAGATACTTTAAAAGAATTGGCTGCTGATAAGTAGCTTTTTTCATGAAAAAAGGAACCTTAGTTCCTAATTTCTTTCTTGTAGTTTAACTAATTTAGCTTGTACAACTAGTCTAATACCGTTATCATTATAACAAGTAGATAATGTTAATATTTTATCGTCGGTACTTAAGTTAACATTAAAATTATAAATACTTCTGTTTAACATTTCTCCCAAGAATTTTGCATATTCAGTATTAGAATCAAAATCAGTTGAAATATAATAACTTTCTGCCGGTACTGTATATATAGAGAATATTTGCCACATAGTATTATATTTAAGCGTCGAAAGTTGTATGATTTGATTCTCTTCTTTAGTATACCAATTTTTATCTAAAGACTTAGTTAAAGATCCAAACATAATCTTATCTTTCCTACCATGTCCATAAATGACCATATTACTACTAAAAATATTAAAATTATCTCTAAAATCAGCATATACCCAACCAGCATTATTACTAGTTTTATCAAAAGCGTGATTCAAATAATAATCATTATTATCAGTTTGAACAACTGGGTAATTAATGTTGGTATCATTAACTATAATCCAGCCGACAGTATCACTATTTTCTTTCAATAATTCGGTAAAATCTACAGCTGAAAGCGGCGTTTTTAAATACTTCCAATACTGACTACCATAATTGCTAGTATCTGCTCCTTCTACATTGTATAATGTACCTTCTTCAACCTTATATATATCTGTACTCTCGATAATATCATTTTCTAACCTTTTAATACTATATCCTTGTTTTAACCAATTCACAATTACAACACTCGTAAAAAGAAAAATTATTAACGAAAAAGATAAGCAAGCTTTATATAGTTTGTATTTTTTCGACTCCTTTGGGGCAAATTTATAATATAATTTGTTAATAGCAAATTTATTAAGTTTCTCTTGATAAGTAGTATAGTTCTTTTTACTAACGTGAACATTATCAACATTAACCAACCTGCTATATTTACTATTTCTAACTTTATCTTTTTTATTATATTGCTTGGTTAAATTTTTTAAAGCAATTTTATTGAGTTTATACAAGTATCTACCATAATCATCAGTGTCGACATTAATTTTTATATCATTGCCAATAATAACAGAAGGAAATAAAGTCTTTTTTTTGTTCTTATTTGTTTGAACACTTGTTACCTTATACTTTTTTCGCATGTCTAAGGAGTTATTCTTCTTGATTATTTCATCAAGTTTTAATATAACGGTATTATATAAAGATTTCTTTCTTTTATCTTCCGCTAACTTTTTCTTAATATCGCTTAGCTTTATTCTTATAGTATCAGATAGAGTAGGACGATACTTTTCTTTATTAAGTATTTCTTTTTCCTGCCTTAACAAATTCTCCTCTTCTTGTTCTATTTTGACTTGTAATAAAGCTGTCTTTTCCAATTCGCTCAAATCAGTGGGAGGGTCAATCTGAGTAATTTTTACTTCGCTAAAACTATATTCATGTTCTTCGTTACTCATGTCACACCTCCATATCATAATTTATTATAACACATAATAAGTAAAAATATAGTAAAATTTATGATAGCATTTTGCTAAAATCTGTTATATAATTATTCATATACTAGGAGGTATAAAAAATGAATAATAACTGTACTAAATGCGGAAATCCACTTCAACCAGGGACAACTATTTGTCCAATATGTGGAACCAATAATATAAATGCAAACGTAGCACCAGTGGCTCCAGCTCCTAACCCAGGACCTATTCCAGGGACAGAAGTAGCCCCAGGTCAAGCACCTGCGCCAGTGCCACCTATTGCCCCAACACCTGAAGGAGCTCCAATTTCTAATCCGGTACCACCAGTACCAGCACCAGAAGGGGCACCAGTGCCACCTATAGCACCAGCTCCAGCAGCTGAAGTGCCAGTGCCACCTATTCCAGCGGCTGCACCAGCACCAAAAGAAAAGAAACCGGCTAACAAAAAAATGTTTGTTATTGTCGGAATTATCGCTGCAATAATTATAATAGGTGCGGTAGTTGCTATGATTGTTATTAATAATTCTAGTTCTACTCCAGAACCAACAACTAATAACAATAATACTCCAGCGCAAAAGACACCTACACCAACTTCTAATAAAATGGTTTTAAATGGATTTAGTTTCGCGTTACCAAATGGTTGGGCGATAGATACGACAGGAGGAACATCTGCAGTAGTTGATAAAGATGCTACAACTATCGTTCAATTGCAATACGAAACAGGAGATGTAAATAGTTTTAATAACGAAAACTTAAAAAACTATTTTGTAACTCAAGGATTTGATAATGTAGAAATAAATGAAAAAACATTTGGTGGAAAGAAGGGGATAGTTGTTAGTACATCTAAGCCAGGATCAGCCTATCAATATGACTTCTATTACATTGCTTCTACAGAATTAACAGTTGGAGCTGGCGTAGTTTATTCAGATAGCGAAGCCAAGAGCAAAAACACCTCTGCAGTAGAACAAATTATGAATACAATATCATATACTCCAGCAGCAAACATGGCTAGCGAAATGAGCATGTATAATGAAATTATGGTTCATTATGGAAAGGCTATTGAAGGAAATTATGGGCCAGGCAACTCTGATTCAACAATTAGCAAAGACGAAACTAATCAAAATAATAATAGCCAAAACAATACAGATTTAGAAGATGAAAGTCCAAGTGAAGAAGGATTTTAATCTTCTTTTTTTATGAAAACGTAAAAATATTAAAAAATAGTCTAAAAATAGATGGTTTCACTTGATTTAATCGATTATTTCTGATATTTTTAATATGTAAGGTGAATACCTTACAAACAAAATAATATTTATGGGAGGTAAACAAAATGGGAAAACAACAATTAGTTGAATTTGTAGCTGCTAAAGTTGGATTTACTAAAGCTGACGCTGCAAGAGCTGTAGATGCAGTTCTAGAAGGAATTACTACAGGTCTAAAAAAAGAAAAGAAAGTTGCTTTAGTAGGATTCGGAACTTGGACTTCAAAGAAGAGAGCTGCTAGAGAAGGAATCAACCCTTTAACAAAGGCTCCATTAAAAATTCCTGCAAAGAATGTTGTATCATTCAAAGCTGGAAGCAAATTAAAAGATGCTGTAAATTAATAAGTGTAAAGCATGAATTAAAAAACCACAAATCTACAATAATTTGTGGTTTTTTTTTCGTTTTTTCGATATACTACTATTATAAGGAGTGGCGTTATGAAGAAAAAGAATAATAGCTCTAACTATATCCTCTTAATAATTGGAATAATTGTAGCTATAATACCTTTACTAATAAATAAACTAACTGCTGTTAGACTATTATTGAGCTTAGTAGGTATTTTTCTCGTAACTATATCACTTGAAAGGAAAAAGATTAGAAAGATAATAATTTTGTTTATATCATTTTTAATAATGTCTGTTTTTGTTGATTCTATCGTATCGTCCATTTTTGCCAGGATACCAATATACACCTACAATATAACAACAACCGGTAATACCCGTGTTTATAATTCTATAGGATTCCGGATATGGCAATGTAATATTAAAAATGATAAAGATCTGAGAGTTGATGCTTTTTATACCAAAGGCTACATGTGTGATGCTAAAAATATAGAGCAAATAGATTCTAATTCTTTTCTAAACTCTGTTGTTGAAAACTATGGAGAATATCAGAATACTTATGTTAAAATAAGAGGAAAAATAAGCAAGAAGAATAGCCAGAATTCTATCGAAATGCAGCCATACGAAAAAAAAGATTTAACAATTAACGGCTATGTTAACTTTGCAGATAATATAACTTTGAAAATACTATTTAAAAATAATAATTCTGAACTAGATCTATATGATGTATATGATGAAATAACAGTTATTGGTATAGTAAAAAATATAGAACAAAATGATGAGAAATTCGTTGTATACTTATCAGAATCTGAACTAGTATCTGAAGAAAAATTTGATACTTATGAAATTATAGTTAACAAATCAAACGAATGCAGGAACGAAAACAGCATTATATATAGTGATGATAAGAATGTGTTATATACCTATTGCATAGATGGGATTGTTGTAAAATATGAAAGTGATAATTATGAACTAGCTTCGGCTTTATCATCATCTAAAATAAACGTGGATTCGCTATTTGTAGATGAAAAAAACCAAGAGACAGATGAAGGCGGAAACGTATTACATTACTTTGAGAGATACAATATAATGGAATGTAATAAAGAAGGTAGCAAAGACTATATAATAGGTCCACCAGATATAAAAATGGACGGAAACGCATGTAGCAATAACGAAGAAAGCCCTATAGAATAGGGCTTTTATTAATAAGGACTTTATTATTGAGTTAATTGTGGTATAATACAAATAGCATTATTTAGGGAGATTGGAGATTTGAAAAATGGCAGAAAAGGGAAAAAATATAAAGAAAAAAATAGAAAAAGAATATGATGATCCAAATTATTGGAAAACAATTTGTGCTTGTGTGTTAATAATATTAATCTTAGTTGCAGGATATTTATCTTATAAAAGATTATATGATAAAAATAAAGCACAAAATCCTGTAATAACCTATACAGAAGCAGAGAAAAAGTTCAAAAAAGAATATGAGAGTTTAAATGGTAAAACCAATATAAATGAGGAAATATTAAAAAATGTTAATATACCAGAGGATAACAATGTAAAATATGTATCATTGGATGAGGCAGTTGATTTAATAAAGAATAACCAAGGCATTATATTTTTTGCTTATCCTACTAGCCAAAAGAGTAGAATAGCTACAGAAATATTAATAAAGGCTGTTAGTAGTACCGATTTAGAAGAGATTTATTATGTCAATGTTCGTCCTAAAGATGATGAAGCTAGTGACATACGTGATACTTATACACTAAATAAAAAGAAAGTACAAAAGAGTAAAGATGCTTCCGAAAGCTATTATGAATTATTGAAACTTTTGGAAAAATACTTGCCTAAATATA
>CADCFX010000039.1 GCA_902800945.1 uncultured Erysipelotrichaceae bacterium
AAAATTCTTGCGCGATTATAAGATTAACAAATCAAGCATTGCCGCTATAGGAGATCAATTTTATACTGATATACTCGGAGCAAATAAGGCTGGTATAACTAGCATCCTTGTAGATAAAATATCCGATAATGAAAACATAATAACAAAACTTAATAGAAAAAGAGAAAATATTCTTCTGAGAAAATATAATATTATAGAAAGAGGTAATTATGATGACTAATTGCATCGGCTGTGGTATAAAACTTCAGACAAATAACCCAAAGCAATTGGGGTATACACCAAAAAATGATGCTACTTATTGTGAGAGATGTTTTAGACTAAAAAACTATAACGAGTATAAAGAAGTTGAATTAAATAATATTAATAATAAGATTTTAGAAAAAATAAACAAAGATATGTACTTAACTATTTTCTTAGTAGATATTTTAAATATCAACAACGAAACAATTGGAACCTATAATAAGATTAAAGCTCCTAAAATACTAGTTATTAGTAAAAAAGATATTATTCCTAGCAGTATCAAAGAAGATGCTATAACAGCTTTTTTAAAAAAAGTGTACAATATTACAGAAGATATCTATTATTTAAGCTCCAGGAAAAAATATAATATTAATAAAATAGTAGATTTAATAAAGAATAGTAATAACAAAAAAGCTTATATTGTTGGTTATACCAATTCTGGAAAGAGCACTTTTATTAATGCCATAACTTCTATAATAAAAGGAGAAAGCTTAATAACCACATCTTCTATACCTAATACAACACTAGATTATATAAAGATTAAAATTGATGATATAACAATTATAGATACTCCGGGATTTACTATGGACAATATAATCTATGAGGCCAAAGAATATGATCTAATTAAAAAAGTAAATCCAAAGTCATATATAAAGCCAATAACTATTCAAACCAAAGAAAATACAGGTATATTAATCGAAAACAAAATATATTTAAAACTTAATAATCAGAATAGCATAACATTCTATTTGAGCAATGCTTTAATAATCGAAAAGGTATATAAAGAACGACTAACAAATAAAGAAAAAGTGTTGATAAATGTACCAGATAATAGTGATGTAGTAATAAAGGGATTGGGGTTCGCCAATATAAAGAAAAGCTGTAAACTTCAAATTAATTCTTCTTATAAAGAATTAATAGAGGTTAGAAAATCTTTATTTAATAAGGAGATATAATATGACAAAAATAAAAGTAATGAGTGAAAACTTAGCCAATAAAATAGCTGCAGGAGAAGTTGTTGAAAAATGCGCATCAGTAGTTAAAGAACTAGTTGAGAATAGCATTGATGCTGAAAGTACAGAAATAAAAGTAGATTTAACTAACGGAGGACTTGGCTCAATTAGAATTAGTGATAATGGTATAGGTATGGAACACGATGATGCACTACTAGCATTTGAAAGACACGCAACATCAAAACTAACTAAAGAAGACGATTTGTTCTTTATAAATACACTTGGTTTTCGTGGCGAAGCACTTCCTTCTATAGCTTCTGTATCAGAAGTAGAATTGGTAACATGCGCCTCAAAAGTTGGTACAAGAATAATAAAAAAAGGCGGTAAGCTAGTTTTAGACGAAAGCATTGGTAAGAATAAAGGGACAGAAATAACTGTGTCTAATCTGTTTTATAACACTCCGGCTCGTTTGAAATACTTAAAAAGCGAACAATTTGAATTGGCCAACTCCGTATCATATATAGAGAAATTAGCCCTAGCTAAACCATATATAAAGTTTAGTTTAACAAATAATAGTAGAACCATTGTAAAAACGAGCGGATCAGGCAACCTCTTAAAAACTATTAATGAAATATATGGCTTAAATGTATCTAGCAAAATGATAGAAATAAAAGCCATGAACGATGATTTCACTATTAATGGTTACATATGCAAACCAGAAATACTAAAAAGCAATCGTAACGATATGAATATCTTCGTTAATGGGCGTATAATAAAAAACTATGATATAAATAAAGCAATAAATGATGCATATTATAACTACAAACCTGATAAAAAATTCCCTATAGTAGTGATTAATATAGAAACGGACCCTACTATAATTGATGTAAATATTCACCCCACCAAACAAGATATTAAAATAGCTAAATATAATGATTTGTATTCTTTAATAGTAGATACAATAGAGGAAGCGTTAAAGAAGAATCTCTTGGTTCAAGATGCTCTACTAAGGCTCCCTAGTACTAATGAAGTAAGACAAGAGATACTAGGAATACACGAAGAACAATCGCCCTATAGCCCACAACAGCAACCAGTTGTTGAAAAAACCAAAGAAGAAAAAGAGGATGTTCAAACTTCATTTGACTTTGTAGAAGAAGAAAATGCTGATAATGCTGAGTTCAAAAGATTAAACCTTCATCCTATCGGTCAAATTCACGCTACGTTCATAGTAGCTCAAAATGAGGAGGGGATGTATCTAATTGATCAGCACGCCGCCGCTGAAAGAATAAACTACGAAAAGGTGAAAGACAGTTTTGCTAAAAAAGATTTTTATCAAGTCCCGATGCTTATACCGATTACTATAGTGTTTCCTTCTTCAGATTATATAATAATAAAAGAAAACTTAGATTATCTAGAAGAACTTGGCTTTACCATTCAAGAATTCGGCTTAAACACGATAAATATAAATGCTCACCCATCGTGGATTAATAATGAATTTGCAGAAGAAACAATCAGAAGCATTATGGATATGATAGTTCATGAGAAAAACAAGTTCGATAGAATGAAATTTGAAGAAAGACTAATTCAAACTACCGCCTGCAAAATGAGCGTTAAAGCTAATACTCCGCTAAGTATCGAAAGCATGGAAGACCTTCTTAAAAGGTTAGAACAATGTAAAAACCCATATAATTGTGCTCACGGGCGCCCGTCCATTATGAATTTTAATAACTATGAATTAGATAGAATGTTTAAAAGAGCAATGAATTAAAAATCATTATATTGAAACAACAATCACTTTTTGCTATAATACAAATAGAATAGAGGAGATATTTATGAACGAATGGAACAGCCTTAAAGAAAAAGTAGGATCAATTATGAAGGGCAGCAGAAGCCCAGAAGAAAAAATAAGAGAAATGATAAGTCTTAAATTTGATGGAGATGAACAAATCGCTCTATTATTTAATAGAATTATGGCTCTTGCGCCTGCTTTAGGTGATTTTGAACAGAGAGAAAAGAATCTAATTAGCAGCAAGCTGACAATATTAAGTAATATGAACGCCGCTTTAAGTTTAGACAGTCTTAGCGAAGAAAAAAAAGAAGATTTAAAAAGTCAAAAAGCACAAATGATCGAAGAAATAGTTGAGATAACTTGCACTAAAAAAAGTAAAGTTAATCCTCAAAAAATAGATAAGAAAGCAGCTGAATTTCAGAATATAGATTTCCAAGCAGAGACAAGAAAAAGACCCCAAGACATTGACCTTACCGTCCACGATGTGAATTACGACATCAAGGAAGAACCAGAGCATTTGCTTATAAGTGGAGAGGGACGCACAGATAATATTAATGCACTTCATTGGTCTAAAAGACAAATACCAGAAAACGGCGATGCCTATGCGCGTATAGAAGCGGCTCAAAATAAGCTAAAAGAGTATAAAAAGGAAGCTAGAAGATTAGAAGAGTATTTATATAATATAAGACAAGCGGAAGAAGCTTCTAAAAGAGATATAGCAAGATTAGAAAAACGAAGAGATGAAGAACTAAAAAGCGCGAGCGAAGAGATTAACAGAAAATATGAAATGGAAATACAAAAACTGCAAGAAGCTTTCTATGCATTGTGTAGAGAGTACCATCCTACGATTATGAAAACGCACCTAAATGGGATAGATCTAACTGCACCTTTGGAGGTATATGAAGAACCTCTTACTTATGAAGATAATAGAGAGGATACAATCGAAAAACATTCAGGACCAAAACTATGAATAATCAGGAAGAAATAGAGTATTTCCAAACTAACTTTAATATAGATTTAGCTAATAAGACAGAGGAAGAAACAATCGCCGCTCTAGAAAAAATAGAACGTGATCTCAACAGACAGATACTCGAAACAAAAAAAGAAAACCTTGAGCTGGAAAGAAAGATTATACAACTGTTAAGCCAAGAACAAACTGATAATTAATTATCAGTTTTTTTATGATATAATATTCATAGAGAGGAGGGGTATCATGATTATATGTATAGTAGGGCCAACTGGAGTAGGTAAAACAAAAATGAGTGTTGCCTTGGCTAAAAAGTATAACGCTATAATAATTAATTGTGATGCTACTCAAGTCTATAAAGAATTAAATATAGGTTCTGCCAAAGCCACACCAGAGGAAAGAGAAGGGATCCCGCATTATTTGTTAGATTGTAAAGAAATTAATGAAGACTATACAGTCTATGATTACCAAATAGATTCAAGAAAAATAATAGAAGAAAACAGAAATAGAAACATTATCATTGTTGGTGGAACAGGGTTATACTTAAAAGCGGCCTTATATGATTATCGTTTTGAAAAAGAAGATAAAGCAAACGATTATAAAGAATTGAAAAACGAAGACATCTATAAACTATGTGTCAAAAAGAATCCGAATCTAAATATCCATCCCAATAATCGCCGAAGACTAATAAGGCTCCTTAATAAACAAAGTGTTGAACAAGTAGAGCCGAAGCCCATATATAAGCACATCATAATCGGCCTAACAACTTCTAGAGATAATCTATATAATATCGTTAATGAACGCGTAGATAAAATGGTAGAAGAAGGATTAATAGATGAAGCAAGGAATTTTTATGATAAAAAAATATATACCAAACCCTTGCTAAATGCGATAGGATATAAAGAATTATATAAATACTTTTCTGGCGATATAACATTAGAAGAAGCAATAGATACAATAAAGAAAAACTCTCGACATTACGCTAAAAGGCAATACACATTCTTTAATAACCAACTAGATGTGAATTGGTTCGAAGTTAACTATAACGACTTCGGAAAAACAATTAAAGAAGTAGAAGAATTTATAAAGGAGAATTATGATGCTAAAAGTTGATAAAGTTTCCAAAAAATTTATTACAGAAAAAAAAGAAGAATTCTATGCTGACTATGAAATAAGTTTTGAGTTGAAAGATGGAGAGGTTTTAGGTATTCTTGGACCAAATGGGGCCGGAAAAACAACACTTCTTCGTATGCTAGCGGGTATAATGACGCCTACCAGCGGTACAATAACTTACGATAAGTTATCGTTTCCCAAAGATGCCAAAAGGATTAAAAGAAGCATAGCATTTTTATCTGGTAATACCAAATTATACAAGGATATAACCCCCTATGAGTTCCTTAAACTTTGCGGAGAATACTATAACATACCAAATAAAGAATTAGAAAGACGAATAAACAAGATTATTAAAACCTTCTCGTTAGAAGAGTTCAAAGATAAAAGAATAGAGTATCTTTCTACCGGCCAAATACAAAGAACATCAATTGCTCGGTGTGCCATACATAATCCGGACACATATATTTTTGATGAGGCAACTAGTGGTTTAGATATTATAGCGAGTAAAGTAATTCTTGATTATATTAAAGAAGAGAAGAAAAATAACAAAAGTATCATCTATTCAACTCATTATATGGAAGAAGCAGAAAATATCTGTGATAGAGTAATACTCATTCATAAAGGTAGAATTATAAAGAGTGGAACACCAAAAGAAATAGAAAAAGAGACCAAAACTAGCAACTTGAGAGACGCATTCTTTAAATTGGTAGAAGGTGAGGAAAATGAATAACATTCTTATTACAACAAAAAAAGAACTAAGAAGTATTTTTAGAGATAGAAAAACTCTAATAATGCTATTTGTACTCCCGATAATGATCCCTGTATTTATAGTTATATATGGCTACATGTTTGACAATTTAGATGGAACAATGAATGAAACTTCTAAAATAGCTATAAACTATAATCTTACAGATGTAGAAAAAGAAATTGTAAAAAATAACTACTTAGAAATAGAAAATATAAAAAATGAGAAGGAATGCCAAGAAAAATTAAAGGCCGGCGAATTAACTGCTTATATAATATTAAAAGATAATATATACAATATATATAGTAACTCTACAGAGTCTTCTACGGTAATAATATCTAAGATAACGAACTATTTAGATGCATATAACAGATACCAAGGAGAAAAATATGTTACAGAAAACAAATTAGACTCAAATAAGGTATTTAATAATATAACCTATAAAGTTCATATGGAAAGTAACACAATCATCCTTAATATGATTTACGCCATCGCCTTTACTTATACAATTATGGCGATAGTAATAGCATCCAGCAACATGGCTATGAGTGCAACCGCTACGGAAAAAGAAAACGGTACATTAGAAACAATCCTAACAATGCCAATTAAAACTAGCGAACTAATAGTAGGAAAACACATGGGCGGAGCAATAATGAGTTTTATCGTATCTTTATTCAGCTTTGCTATAACCATGATTGGATTGATAATTGGCAAAAATTCTTTTCAATCATTTAAAGAATTTAATATTATCATCAACGCTAGAACAATAATAAGCAGTATAGTCATTCTCCTAGCCGCATCTATACTTATATCTGGCCTAGCTATCAGCTTAACAGCATTTGCTAAAACAACAAAAGAAGCCCAAAGCAAGACGCAGATACTAACCTTTTTAAGCATAATACCGATGTTTATAAGCATCTTAGAAATAGATATATCTAAATATATATATTTTATTCCAATATGTAATTATAGCGAGGCTTTAATGAATATATTTAATAATAAAATACAACCTATCAATATAGCTATTGTTCTTTTATCTTCAATTATATATATAGGCATAATAATTAAAGTAATAATTAACCTATATAAAGAAGAAAAAGTATTATTCTCAAATTAAAACATACTATTTACTAATAGTATGTTTTTTAAAAGTATAAATAGTATTGATTATTAAAATCATGTTCACCATGTTCTTCCTTGTCCAGCTCGCGTAATCTATCGGTGCTAATTAAGAAGTAGTCGTGAGATAAGGTCTGGGTTCCAGACGATGTCACCGGATCATCCCAAGTGGCATCTAAATGCAACCAAGAATCATTTATATTAATAGCGTTCCATACATGATTTTTAGATGTAACCTTAATATTATCAATGCCTAGTCTGAATAGAATAGTAGCCATAATATCAGCATATGCACTACATATCCCGTATCCTTCAAATAACAAACCATTCATTCTAGCACTATCATAGGCGCTATCTTTATTATCGGCTCTTTCTACATCATAAATAGTATTATTAATAATATAATCATGTAGTTTCAATATTTTATCTCTGTCTGACATATAAGAATTAGTATTAATGTTAAACAAATCATCAATCTTATAATTTATCTTTTCAATGTCTTCATAATTATATATATGATTAATCTTAATTGTTACTTCACCAGTATCATCATAAACAGTTTTAATCTCGGAGTAACTATTAAAAGGGTGAACATAATTGTTAATTATGGATAGCAATATATCATCATTACTAATAGCCCCCACATCGTCAATACAAGATTCGTACTCTTTAGGACAATAAAAAGTAAATTCTTCCCATCCTTGATCTAAAGCACTATAATATATATCCAACAAATCATTATATTTATATGGGACGTAAGTATCGGTATGCTTTACAAATAAATAATCTCTATTCTTAGTATAAGAGTTTCCTTCCTTTATAACAGGTTTAGGAGGTTCAAAAAACATCATTATTCTTTTTAAAACCGGTTTATAATTGAAATAAACATAAACCGCTACTAAGACAATAACTAAAAAAGAAATCAACTTCTTAATTTTTATCATGTAATTCACCTATATTAAGTATAACAAATAAATAATAATTAGGATAAATATTTATCATTTTTAATGTAAATAAAAAAGAAGTAAATACTTCCTTAATCTATTTCATATTCTTAACTTTACTATTAATTCTTGATTTTTCTCTGTTAGCAGTATTCTTCTTCATTACACCTTTGCTAACAGCTTTATCAATGTTCTTCTGAACTTCCTTAGAAGCAAGATCTGCAGCGGCTACATCATTAGCAAGAATTGCTTTTTCAGCCTTTTTAATTGAATTTTTAACTCTAGCCTTATAATCATGATTCTCGTTAGTTTTCTTTGCTATAACTTTTATTGCTTTCTTAGAACTCTTTATATTAGCCATTTTCGTCGCTCCTTCCTTAAATACAACTAGAATTATACTAAATAAACCCTTTTTTTGCAAGTATAAAACCCAACATTAGTAAGAAATCTGCTGTTAAAATGTCATAATAGCTGATTAATACTAATTTATGTCGCTTGACGGTATATCGTGCATATAGTATTATTAAAATGAAATCGGGGAAATAATAATGATAAAGAAAAGAAAAAGAGTATTATTGGCCTTTTAGGCTGCTTTTGTATTAACAATATATTATACATGTTTTTAAATACTTTTATGGTGGCATATTTTATAACACTAACCAACTATAATTATAAACTAATATCTATATATTACATTGCTAATTTTATATGTATTGCCTTAACATTCTATTTATTAGGCTCTATTATAAAAAAGCATTCTAAAGTAAAAATATTTAGAACAGGTATAGTATTATACTGTCTATACATACTATTAATAGCATTGCTGAAAGAAAAAATAGTCGATTATCACATTTGGCTAGGAGCCGCCTATGGAATAGTACAAGGAGTATTATGGGCCCCGGGCCTTTCCTTAGTAAATGAATATGTAAAAGATGACAGTAACAATTTTGTCTCTCTAAAATCAATACTAACTCAAATATTAAAAATAATAATGCCTTTTATTCTAGGAGCATCTATAGAATTAACATCCTTTTCTTTTATAGCACTTATTATTCTTTTCCTATCAATAATTCAATTCTGCTTTTCACTATTAATTAAGAATGATACTAATAGTAAAAATAGTAAATATAATTTAAAAGAATATATCAAATATGTTCAAAATAAAAAAACGCTAAAGACCTATTATAAATTAGTGGCTTGCGACGGAATAGTAAATTATATGCTAGCAACAGTAGTTACTATACTTATTGTTACAACCTTTAAGACCTCTTTTAATTTGGGAATGTTAACGACTATCTTTTCAGCTTGTTCAATATTGTCGGTGTATTTGTTCCAAAGGGTAATAAAAAGAAGAATTAATACTATCAAAGTATGTACAACAATGATGATAATAAGCCTTGTAACACTATTAATTGATATTAATAAATATACCATTATAATTTATAATCTCTTTAATAGCTTGTTTTTGATATTGTTAATTAATAGCGCTGAAGCGAAACGTTATGAAATAATAACAAAAGATAAAAAAGCTTCAAGCAATTATATTGTAGAACATCAAATATTATCGGAAATTTGTTTAAATATTGCAAGAATACTCGGCTACCTA
>CADCFX010000040.1 GCA_902800945.1 uncultured Erysipelotrichaceae bacterium
ATACATTCAAAGTACCATTAGCTGCTAAAGTTGAACCTGTAGATAAAACTGTACCAGTTGTATTACTAGCTAAAGTATAAGTAATATTTCCACAAACCATACTTCCACCACTAATTGGATTACAAGTTACTCCAGATGGTGCAGTAGGAGTTATTGTTTGTAACTTAGCTGCAATTGTACCATTATTCTTAATAGTTAATTGATAAGTACAAGAATCATCTGGCTTAGAAAGCGTAGTATCAGCTATTGTAACAGCAGTTGATGTAATTGTAGCTGTTCCACAGCTTCTTCCTGTAGCACTAGTTCCTCCTGCAGTTCCAGTAGCACTAGTTCCAGTAAAACCAACATTCCAACTCAATGAATTTTGTGTAATCTTATTAGCTGTAATTGTTAATGTTGTAGAAAGCGCAGCATAAGCTATACCTGTACCTAATATTATAAACAACACAGCAATGATTACTAACTGTTTTTGTCTCTTATTCTTCATCCTCATTTTCTCCTTTCTCTTCATCATCAAATTCAATCTCACTATGTTCATCAGACTCCACTTTAGTAACAACAGGTTCTTTCAAATCATCATCACTCCGTTCATCATCAACCATTCTATACCGATACACTATATTCTTATCTTGAACAATGAAATCTCTAACAAAATTATTCTTTCTTATATACATTATAGGCTTCTCTATAGTATCTCTAACATCTATAAGTTCCATAAAATCATTAATCTCTACCAACTCTTTATCAGTCAAGTCAATATCATCCAATTTTGTTTCTACTATTACCCTATCATACTCTTTTAATAATCTATCAACTTCCAATTCAAAAGTACTCATTTTACCATTCTTAACATTTTTATAAACAGCCATAAGGACTATAAGTATACTTATTACAATTGACATTATTCCAATTAATAACTCGCTTTTATATCCCTCATCAACAACAACATCTTTATCACTATCTAATTCGTTTTTAGTAATAGAATAAGTCTGTTCATTTATAGGTATATCAATACTAGCAACTATTTTTTCCTTTCTACCATCATTTACTGCTAAATAAACTTGTAGAATAGAGCTAGTACTAATATTATAATCCTTATTATATTCGCTAACTAAAGCTTGATAATCATCATATTTCAATTCAACATTTTCGACTATATTAATAACCTTTTTCTCATTACTTATAGCCTTTTTATCAACAATAACAGAATCTTTATTGTACAACTCTTTATTAGTATCCCTTGTAGAAACCTTTAAATTAGTCCCGACATAATAAACCAGTTCATTCTTAAACTCAGATACTCTATTATAATTAAAATTAATTTTATAATTATCAGTTAATGAAGATAAATATTCCCTTCCTTCATTTAAACAAGTATCTTTATAATAACTGTTTTCTTTCAAACAAACTGTATAATTAACTGTTCCTTTTTCACTAAATACACTTTTTTTAGTACTATTTATAGCTTTAAAACAAAAGACCCCACCCAAAATAAAAAATATAACACTAACTATTACATATAAGTATTCTTTCTTTTTCATATCAGACCCTCTATTTTATTATCTTCTCATTTTTATATTAACATTATATAAAAAATAATGCTAGTAAATATATTTTACTTTACAACTACTATACTACAATACAATAATATTGTAGCATTTAAAAAAAGTTAATAAAAGTAGCACCTTTTCATTTGATAACATTGTAACAAAAAAAGAGATATTATCTCTTAATATCTATAAAGCACTTATGACCATTTAGATCAATTTCTTCGGTTAAATCCTTAGCTTTTTCAATATTATTTGATAATGTCTCTTTCATAATATAATCTTGGAATTCTAGAATACATTTATCTACTTCTTCATCACTATCATAGTATAACGTTATTCTATCTACAACATTATAATCTCTAGTCTTACGTAGTTGTTGCACTTTACTAATCAATTCTCTTACTATTCCTTCATGAATTAAATCTTCTGTTAGATTAGTATTTAAGATAATAAAGTCATTCCCCATATAAGCTGCATCGAATCCTTCTTTAGCATTTATTCTTATATCTACCATTTCCGGTGTAATAGACATATTCTTATCATCTATATCCATAACTATTGGATTACCATTACGCAATGATTTAATTTCATCTTCAGTTAAATTCATTAACTTAGTTTGAAATTCTTTTATTGAAGAACCAAATAATTTACCACATACTTTGAAATTAGGTTTAACTTCAAATGTCATATAAACAGATAAATCATCTTCGAATAGAATCTCTTTTACATTTAATTCTTCCTTAATTAATTCCACAGTATCTCCAAGAATTTTTTTACTCTTACCATCTAAAATAGCTTGAGATATTGGTTGCCTTACTTTAATTTTAACTTCTTCTCTAGCATTTCTACCTAAAGAAATCAAATTACGTACTAAATCCATCTTCTCTTCTATTTTTTCATTAATATACTTTTTATTAACTTTTGGATAATCAGTTAAATGAACAGATTCTTCATCAGTTAATCCTCTATACATTTCTTCACTTAAATAAGGGACTATTGGTGCTATTAATTTAGACAAACCAACTAATACTTCATAAGTAGTTTGATATACACTTTTCTTGGAATTATTTAATTCACTTCCCCAGAATCTATCCCTATTACGCCTAATATACCAGTTAGATAAATCTTCAGATACAAATGAAGCAAGGAACCTTACAGCTTTATTTAAATCATATTCTTCAAAAGAATTAGTTACATTTAATACTAACTTATTAAATTTAGATAGTACCCATTTATCTATTTCTTCTAAATCTTTATAAGATACAGCAAATTTTTCCTTACAATCTTCAATAGTTACTCCATCAATATTAGCATACATAGTAAAGAATGAATAAGTATTCTTTAGTGGATTAAAGAACTTAGAATATACTTCTTTTAATCCCTCTATATCAAATTTTAATGGTGTCCATACTGGTGATACATAAGGCAGATAAAATCTAACTGTATCTGCTCCATATTCTTCAATAGTCGTAAATGGTTCTACTATATTACCACGACTCTTACTCATCTTTTTACCTTCAGCATCTAATAACAAGTCATTAACTAAAACATTTTTAAATGGTGCTTTACCAGTAATAAATGTTGAAATAACTAGCAGTGTATAGAACCATCCTCTTGTTTGATCTATTCCTTCACAAATAAAGTCAGCTGGAAATTGAGTCTTCCAAAATTCTTTGTTTTCAAACGGATAATGATATTGTGCGAATGGCATTGAACCACTATCAAACCAACAATCTAACACATCAGGTATTCTATTCATTGGTTTGCCACATTTTGGACATTTTAAATGTACATTATCAATATATGGTTTATGTAAATCAAAATCATCAGCAATTTCTTCAATAGCTTTTTCTTTTAATTCAGCTATACTACCAAGCATTTCTGTATGACCACATTCACAAGTAAAGTATGGAATAGGAGAACCCCAGTATCTGGTTCTAGATATATTCCAATCCTTAGCATTTTCTAACCAATTAGCAAATCTCTTTTCGCCAACATAATCTGGATACCAATTAACTTTGCTATTAGCTTCAACTAATTTATCTTTAAAGGCAGATACCTTAACATAGTATGAAGGCATTGAATAATATAGAAGTGGAGTATCGCAACGCCAGCAATGTGGATAATCATGTTTAATTCTTTGTTTCTTAAGAAGCTTATCATTTTCCTTTAAATACTTTATTACTTCTCCATTAGCATCAAATACAAACATGTCCTTCCATGGACCTTCTATGTAACATCCATCTTTACCTACTGGATTAATTCCTTCTATTCCATAAGTATCACATACTCTTTTATCATCTTCACCAAATGCTGGTGCAATATGAACTATACCAGTACCATCTTCAGCACTAACATAATCATCACATAATACTTTAAATGCATTTTCTGGAGCTTCTACTTCAGGAATTAATTGCTCGAATTCCTTAAATTCCAATTCTTTTCCTCTAAACGTATCAAGAACCTCTACTTCCTCACCCAATACAGAACTAACCAAATCCTTAGCCATAATGAAATTAGTACCACGACTATTAACTTTTACATATAACAGATCTGGATTAACACATAGTGCTACATTAGCAAGTAATGTCCAAGGCGTTGTTGTCCAAGCCAAGAAATAAGTATTCTCTTCATCCTTAACTTTAAAAGGTACAAATACCGTATCAGTATCATCTTCTTGATAGTTTTGAGCAACTTCATGAGAAGCTAAACCGGTTCCACAATGAGGACAATAAGGTACAATTCTTGTCCCTTCATAAAACATCCCTTTTTCATAAAATTGTTTTAAAATCCACCATTCTGTTTCAATATATTCATTCTTAAAGGTTAAATAAGGATTATTAGTATCAATGAATTGTCCCATTTTAGATGTTAAATCCGTAAATGCCGCTTCATTTTCTCTAACGCTTTTACGACATTCTTCATTAAATTTTTCAACACCCATAGCCTCTATATCTTTTTTAGACGAAATACCCAATTTCTTTTCAACATGATTTTCAATTGGTAAACCATGAGTATCCCATCCAACTTTTCTTATTACTTTTTCTCCCTTCATAACATGATACTTACAAATAATATCTTTTAAATTTTTTGATACCATGTGATGAAGTCCTGGAAATCCATTAGCAAAAGCTGGTCCATCATAGAATACAAAAGTTTTATTATTTTTTCTGTTTTCTATTTGTGCTTCATTAATCTTATTAATTCCACCCCAACTTTTTAAGATATCCTGTTCAACCTCATAAGCTTTTCTCTTATCAAGTTCTTTAAATTTTGTCATTTCTATTCCTCCTATCAAAATAAAAAGTCCATAATCTAAGGGCGCATTTACACGTGGTACCACCTTAGTTTATGAACTATTCATACACTTAAACTCTTAACGCGAGTAACGTTTATTCTTACTAAATTCAAAATAACACATCAGAAGTGATCTGCTACAACCTTTCATTTCCCAATCTCCCACCTTATGATTAGTTCTCTTTAAACTACTAAATTATAGCCGTCTTCCTCAATTGCTTTACGAATTTAAGTATACAATCATAAAATAAGAAAGTCAAATTATTTTTAAAATGCTCTTTTATTATTATTCCTTTTCATTTTTTGCTATAATACATATACGAGGAGTAAAAATATGAAAACAATAACAACAGAAGAATTAAATGCTATCAAATTCTATTTAGGAGATTCAAAAACAGTAGAAGATAAAATATATCTAGGCGGAGAGAAAGCTTATGTTACTATAAACGCCTTATTAAACCTAGGAACAAGAAATGAAAAAGACAAAGCAAAAGAGGGAAAAATCGTCGAATTATATAATGTAGGTCACCTAAAAAGTTATCTAAGCTTAATTAACCTTATATTTAGCGCCTCTGTTAAATACAAAGACAATTATACAGAAGACAACACCGGTTCTCTTACTAGTTACAGAGTAGACAGATACTCATCTTTAAAACACTTCCTAAATTCGGGAAGTATAGAAGGCTTTTTTTCAACCTGCAAAAGTGGTTTATTACCTGAATATGCTAATTCTAAAATAGATATAGCGTTATTACAAGTAGACCGTGATTCATCAGTACCTTTCATAGATTTTGAAAAACTATTAAAAGACCATTATGCCAAACCCGAAGAAGCAGAAATACTTATACCATTCGGGACAAGAATAACCAGTATTGAAAAAGTAGAAATGACAGAAGAAGAAAAAAATATTTATCACGATCAAGAAGGAAAACCACCAGTTGGAAAGTGGATAGTTAAACTAAGCCAAGGAAGTTATGAAACTTTAAGTCCAACTGAAGAAGAGCAATGCTATAAATATATTACCGATACCAACATATTAAAAAGTATTATTGAAAGTATGAAGGGCTTATCATCTGGTCAACAATTAAATGCAGAAAACGAACGAGTATATTTTGAATGGAAAGAAAAACTAAACAAATATGTAAATAATAATGTAGCTAAAATACTAAAAAGAAAAGAATATTAAGGAGAAAAAAATGAAAGAATTTATTACAAATATTAAAAAAGTTTGGAAATATAGTAGCAAACAAAAAAGAAAAATAATTCTATACTATACTTGTCAAATTATAGACATGATAAATGGAATAATCGGTCCAATAGTAAGCGCCATCATTATTTCTCACCTAACCAATAAAGCATATTACCAAATAATCATTATGGCATTCGTAATATTTTTTATAGATTCCCTTTATAGCCTATGTATCTATTTTGAAAGAATACTAGCAAATTACATATTTCGAGAATCTGTTAGTAATCTTGAAATAGAATTAGGTAAAGAAATCTTAAAACTAGATAATAAATCAATAGATGATAACAGTTCAGGAACATTTATTTCTCGCGTTACAAAAGATACTTCTCAATTAGCTGATATATTTAACACCTTAGGTCCAAATTTATCACAAATACTAAAAAATGTCGGTATCTTTATCGCCGTTTTTATAGTAAATAAAACATGTTTTATCTTTTTAGCAGTTTCAACAACGATAACCTTTCTTCTAGACAAAAAAAGAGTCAAAATCAAAAATAAAAACGATAAAAAAGTAAGAAAAAAAGACGAACAAGCAACAGGTTTTATAGGAGAAATGATAAGAGGCGTAAGAGATATAAAAATGCTAAACTCCGAAAACAGCTTTATAAATAAACTTCAAAGGAAAATATTCGATGCCAACGACGAAAGATATAATACTTTAAAAGAAGATAGAATATGGCAATACTTTACTAACGTAACAAGAGATTTAACCGCCCTAGGAATAATAATTATCTTGGTCTATCTAATAAGTAAAGATAAGATTACTCCAACTATCGCTTTAGTAATATACTATTACTCCGGTAACACTAGTTACGTAACATATTCTATAAGTCAATTATTAGATTCTATTACCGATTTTAATGTTTCTTGTTCAAGAGTATTTAGTTTACTAGATAACAAAGAGTTTAAAAAAGAAAAATTTGGCAAAAAACATATTAACGAAATAAAAGGTAATTTCGAATTTCAAAATGTTACTTTTAGCTATAAAAATAATGAAAAAGTATTGAACAATCTAAGCTTTAAAATTAAAGCTAACGAAACAGTAGCTTTCGTTGGCAAAAGTGGTGCTGGAAAAACAACAATATTTAATTTATTATGTATGATGTATCCCAATTATAAAGGAAAAATAACTATCGATGGAATCGATATAAAAGAATTAGACAAAGATTCTATCAGAGGTAATATTACCATCATTAGTCAAAACCCATACATTTTTAACCTAAGCATTAAAGAAAACCTTCAACTAGTTAAAGAAAATGTAACAGATGAAGAAATAAAAGAAGCATGTCGCCTAGCCTGTTTAGACACATTTATCGATAGTTTAAAAGATAAATACGACACAATAGTTGGTGAAGGAGGCATTAACCTATCAGGCGGTCAAAAACAAAGACTAGCTATTGCCAGAGCCCTAATCCAAAAAACAGAAATAATCTTATTCGACGAAGCCACTAGTGCCTTAGATAATGAAACACAAGAACATATAAAAAAGGCAATAGATAATATGAAAAATGAATACACAATCCTAATAATCGCCCATCGTCTATCAACAATTATTAATTCTGATCGAATCCTATTCTTAAACGAAGGAAAAATAGAAGCCGAAGGCACTCATAAAGAATTACTAAAAAAATGCCCAGAATATAAGCAATTATATGAATCCGAAATAGAAAAAAAGAATTAATATAAAAATATTAATTTTTTTTATTGACATAATTAAATAAAAGTAGTTTAATTATAAAAATTTAGAGGAGGAAAATGAAATGACGAAAGTAATAGAAGATATTTCTAGAACAGTTAATGAATACCTGTTGTTGCCAAATTTAACCGATGAAAGGTGCATACCTGAAAAAGTGGTTTTAAAAACACCACTGGTAAAATTTAAAAAAGATGAAGAACCAAAACTGAGCGCAAATATCCCGATGGTCTCTGCTATCATGCAATCTGTATCAGGAGTTGATATGGGCATTGCACTAGCGAGAGAAGGAGGAGTTGCGTTTATTTTTGGCTCTCAAAGCATTGAATCACAAGCTGAAATGGTAAAAAAAGTAAAACAGCACAAGGCTGGATTTGTCATAAGCGACTCAAACGTAAAAAGCTCTGCTACTATAAAAGATATTATTGACCTAACAAACAAAACTGGTCACTCAACAATAATGATAACCAAAGATGGTACAGCAAATGGGAAATTTGTTGGCATGATTACTGACAAAGATTACCGACCATCAAGAATCAATATGAATGATACTGTCGATAAATACATGACCAAAAAAAGAAATGTAATATGTGCTAAAACCGGAATAACTCTAACCGAAGCCAACGATCTTATATGGGAGAAAAAAATCAGCTGTCTTCCAATCTTAGATGAAGATGGCAATCTAGATAGCTTAGTATTTAGAAAGGATTACGAAAATGATAAAAATAACCCTAACTCTTTATTGGATGAAGAAAAAAGATATATAGTCGGAGCAGGTATTAATACTAGAGACTACGAAGAAAGAATTCCAGCTTTGTTAGAAGCTGGTGTAGACATAATATGTATTGATTCATCTGATGGTTATTCAGTATGGCAGAAAAATACTATAGAATGGGTTGGAAAAAACTACAAAGACACAGTAAAAATCGGCGCTGGTAACGTAGTAGATAAAGAAGGCTTCAATTACCTCGCAGAAGCTGGAGCCGACTTTATTAAAGTTGGCGTTGGTGGTGGAAGTATATGTATCACCCGTGAAACAAAAGGTATCGGCCGTGGTCAAGCTTCAGCACTAATGGATGTAGCTAAAGCTAGAGACGAATACTTTAAAAAAACCGGAGTTTATATTCCAATCTGTTCCGATGGCGGAATAGTTCACGATTATCACATCACCCTATCATTAGCTATGGGAGCTGACTTTGTTATGATGGGCAGATACTTCGCCCGTTTTGACGAAAGTCCAACTAATAAAATAAAAATAAATGGAACTTATGTAAAAGAATATTGGGGTGAAGGAAGTAATAGAGCTCGTAACTGGCAACGCTACGATTTGGGTCAAGATCAAAAAAAATTATCATTTGAAGAAGGTGTAGATTCATATATACCATATGCAGGACCTCTAAAAGAAAACATTAATATTACAATTAACAAAATAAAATCTACCATGTGTAACTGTGGTTCCATAACAATTGAAGAACTACATCAAAAAGCTCGCTTAACTCTTGTATCTAGTATTAGTATTAAAGAAGGCAGTGCTCATGATGTAATACTAAAAGAAATAGAAAAAGAAATCAGATAATAAAAAAAATAGTGGATTGAAAACCAATCCACTATTTATTTTATGCATAGTTATATTTTAATCAGTCCTATTAAATCATATCCATTTTCATTAATATACTTATTAATTTCTAAAATTTGTATTCTACTAAGTTCATTTAAAAAAGGATGCTCTTCTATTTTTACAAAATGTTTAAAATAAACTACTTTTAATTTACCAAATGGAGAATCATATACAGAATTAAAAAAATATTTATTAACTTCGTTTGAAACCCTTGTAGTATAAATAATTTG
>CADCFX010000041.1 GCA_902800945.1 uncultured Erysipelotrichaceae bacterium
CAACTTGTTATAATGATCATGGTATTAGATTAGTAGTACAAGCAAAATTAGTAAAATTACAAGAAAGACATTAGGAACCAATGGTTCCTTTTTTATTTTATAAAAAAACTACTATTCAGTAGTTATCCTTTATTTTATCTGATCTAATTTTATTTCAATGTCAACATTACCAAAGTATTCGTTATTATTGAAATCAAAAGTAATACCTAGAGTATCACTAAACATGTTGATGATCATATTATAAATATTTAATGGGCTTGTAATATTTTTTTCTATATCAGTAAAGAAAGATTCCGAAAAATCTTCTTTTTGAATTAACATTTTGTCGTATTTTTCAATATTTAGAATATTTTTAATATCTTTATCTATTGTAAAACTTAGACTATATTTATCATTTATAATATCGACTGATAATGCTTTGTATTCTATAACTGAGCCATTATTATTTTTGGAAATATTGGCAATACTTGTTTCTATTTTGTAATTATCGATTGTTTTTGCTTTTGCTATTTTTAACATTTCTTCGCCTTCTTTTATAAACATAATTTATAATTTTTATGATAACACTGTCAAGTCTTAATTAAAAAACTTAAGTTTTAAATAAAACTTAAGTTTATTCTTTGGTAATTATTGTTCCTGTTTTACCATTCAAAGCTTCTTTTGCTTTTTGCAAAGAGGTTATTAAAGCTTTTCCATTACTATTTTTTACATATTCAATACAAGCTTCTATTTTAGGTAGCATGCTACCCTCTTTAAATTCATGACTGTTCATAAGTTCTGTTGCTTCTTTTATATTCATATTTCTTATTTCTTTTTCTTTATCTGTGCCAAAACCGGTTTTAACTGTCTCAACAGCTGTTAGTATTATTAACATATCGGCCTTTACGTCTGCGGCTAGTTTTCTCTTTCCACTATTCTCAGTGGTTTTGGTGACGCTACCACTCTTCTGTATCCTCTATTTGCATCCTCTTTCATTGTGTAACCTTTTTCTTTAGCAATTTTGTCAGCCTCTTCCTTGCTATAGAAAGAACCGATTGGTTTGGTAGGCTTTTGAAAGGCCGGATCGTCCTTGTCTACTAAGACTTGTGTAACTACGGTTATACATTTTTTCTTTATTTTTCTTACAGCTAGTTCTCTTTCAATAGATTGTTGTAAATGATATCCTATATATCCTTGTGACATTGCTCCGCATTCGGCAAAAGGCATTTCTGGAGCGTTGTCATGAACCGTCGCTGATTCCATAGCTAGATTTATCATTCCGACTTGAGGTCCGTTACCATGTGAAATGATTATGTCATGTCCTTCTGCTATTAAGTCAACAATATTTTTAGCTGTTTCTTTAACTAATTCTAATTGTTCTTTAGGAGAGTTACCTAAAGCATTGCCACCAAGAGCTATTACTATTTTCATATTATCACCTTTATTATTCTTCTAGTTCGAGTATAACATAAGCTCACAAAAAAAACAACGATGACAGGCCGTTGTTTTCTGTTTTTGGATACAACAGTTTCGATCCATTGTCGTTAATATCCAAAACAATTTTTTTGTGTATACACATACCTAATAGAATAAGAAATAAAAAGTATTAATTAGTAATCATTACCAAACCCAACCTTGATGCATGCCGGAAGGATTAAATAACAATCCCCATTAATAAAACAATAATAGTTTAATTACAAGTGTTATAAAAGGATTTGCAGTACAATTTATAACAACATGTGCTATTATCATAACTATTTCTCTATTAAGTAATTTTATTATACTGCTCTTATAAACATGAGTCAACGAGTTTAATAGACAACTTTACATCTATTCTTCATCAAAAAAAAATAACATCGACTAAATGTTATTTTTTAGTTTGCTTTACGCACTTTCTGTTGTCAACATATAAATACGTAAAATAAGTTTTCTTTCTTATTGCAAATTTTTTGCGATATCGCTTACTTAATAGTAAAGCAAACGCACTAAATCAAGCAGTATCACAACAAGCACGTTTGAAACAACAATTAAAATCTAGTTTAACCATCATATCAAATTACTAGCAAAGAGCATAGTAATTATTGTATCCAGAACCAGAAATTAAGAAGTTGCTACGCCCCTATAGGGCATCATTTCCCACGAAATATATAGATCATCTTAACTTTTTATTCTGTGATTTTATAACTACAAGCTCAACATTGTCATGATAGAACCCAACAAAGTGAATTATACGTTCTATCTATTAAGCAATTTTATTATACTATGTATTTTTTTCTTTTGCAATTATTTTTCTTGATTTTTTTATTCTAATGTAAAGTTTTTTACTCTACTTCTTGCCCACATTCTGAACAATACTTTTTGCCCGTTTTTTTCTCGAGTATTGCTGCCCCACATTCTTGGCACTTTTCCCCAGTTGGTTTATCCCAATATGCTGTTTTACATTTTGGATAATTATCACAGCCATAAAAAATTTTACCCTTCCGTGATTTTTTCAAGATGATATGACCTTTACAATTTGGGCAATCACAGATAGTTTCTGTTTCTTGTTCTTCTTTTTTTATGTATTTGCACTCTGGATAATTGGAACAAGCAACAAATTCCCCGTAACGGCCATTTCTGAGTACTAGTGGATTTCCACAATTTGGACAAGTTTCACCAGTTTCTTCTGCTGGCTTTTTCTCCATATTCTTAAAGGCGTCCTCTACTAATGGTTCAAATTTATCATAGAATTCTCTAAGCACTTTAATATTATCAAGTTTATCATCAGCAATTTCGTCCAATTCGTTTTCCATATTGGCAGTGTATTTTACATTTACTATGTCACTGAATCCTTCTTGAAGTTTATCTGTAGTTTCAACACCTATTTTAGTAGGAGCAAACTTCTTGTCTTCAACTACTACGTATCCTCTATTTTTTATTGTTTCCATTATAGTGGCATATGTTGATGGTCTACCAATGCCTAAACGTTCCAACTCTTTTATTAATGAGCTTTCTGTATAGCGAGCAGGAGGTTTAGTAAAATGCTGCTCTTTGATATTTTCTTCACTTTGTAATACTGTTTTACCTTCTAGATTTGGTAGTATAGTATCTTCATTTTGTTCATACTCGCCATATATTTTTAAATACCCATCAAATATTAATATGCTTCCTGTAGCTTTAAACAGATAATCGTTATTAAGCAATGATATTGATGTGGCTTTTACTCTAGCATTTGCCATTAAACAAGCTAAGCTTCTAGCATATATTAGTTTATATAATTTGTACTCATCAGGAGTTAAATGCTTTTTTAGACTCTCTGGTGTTCTATAAGGACTAGTTACACGAATACCCTCATGTGCGTCTTGCATATTATCGTTTTTCTTTGGTACTTTTACCTTTCCTACATAGGATTCTCCATATGTTTCTTTGATATATTTGAAGGTTTCATTTATAAATTGTGGAGATATTCTTTCGCTGTCTGTACGCATATAGGTAATTAAACCTACTGTTTCGCTACCAATGTCTATACCTTCATATAGTTTTTGAGCGGTTCGCATTGTCTTACTGCTGGAAAAAGATAGCTTATTAGCAGCTGTTTGTTGTAATGTTGAGGTTTTAAATGGCATTACTCCGTTTTTTTGTTTTTCTTTAGAATCGATATCTATTACCTGAAAATCCGGCAACAAGTTGCTTAAAACAGTATCTGCTTCTTCTTCGGTCTTAATTTCGATTTTTTTATTTTTATACTTTTCTAAATTCGCATCAAAGTCAGTAAATTTAGCTGTTATCGTCCAATATTCTTCTGGATTAAAAGCTTCTATTTCTCTTTCTCTATCAACGATTAGTTTTAGGGCTACACTTTGGACACGGCCAGCGCTTTTACCTCCCGTTTTGGACTGCATAAGCTTTGATAACCTAAAGCCAATAATTCGATCAAGAATTCGTCTGGTTTCTTGGCTCTTTACTAAATTCATATCGATATCTCTAGCATCATTAAAAGAGGATAAAATAACATCTTTTGTAATCTCGTTAAATGTTACTCTCTCATAATTCTTTTTAATATTCAAAGCATCTTTTAAATGCCAAGATATTGCTTCTCCTTCGCGATCAGGGTCGGTAGCTAGATATACTTTATCTGCATCTGAGACTAGTTTTTTTAGGTCACTTATAACTTTCTTTTTACCCTTCATAGGTATATAAGTTGGCTCAAAGTTATTGTCAACATCGACACCTAAGCCAAATTTACCAGTTGTAGCCAAGTCTCTAATGTGTCCCATACTAGCTACAACTTTATAATCATTCCCTAAATACTTTTCTATAGTTTTACTTTTACTTGGCGACTCAACAATAACCAAGTTTTTCATATCAACACCTCTTTTTATGAGCTACCTTTAGTATCTTTGTCTACTTTAGTAGTTGTTTCTTTTATTTCGTTTTCTTTAATACTATCATATATATGTTTAAAATAATTAGTTTTAATTGCAAGATTTGACATTTTAATTCGCAAATCTATTTCTTTATTAATACTTTGTATTTCTTCTGTAGTATATGTATCATTTTCATCGGTATAGAATATTTTCCCAGTTGTGGCATTATAGAAGGCTTTTTTATCTTGCCACGATCCATTAGCAAAGTAAACTCTATTTGAGTAATTTTCAGAGAACAAATCTTCTCCGGCATATAATCTTGGATCATAATCTAAATCAAATAAATTAGCAATAGTTGGAACTATATTCATAAAGGTTGTGTAATTATCACTTTCATTGGGTTCCATCTCGCTGTTATAAATAATAAATGGCGTTCTATCCGTCTCGTTGTTAACAGATACGTCATAGTCAAAATATTCATTTAAAGTTTTATCTTTTAGTCCATATGGATAGTGATCACCATATAATACGATCACGGTATCATCCAATTTGCCTTGTTCCTTCAATCCTTTTATTAGAACTCCTATTGAATCATCTAAAGTTTTTAATTTAGACATATATCTGGCAAGAGGCTTACTATAACCTAGTTTTAAATAATCGTCAACATATAGATTACCCATTTTACTATCAACGCCATAAGGTTGATGAGAGGTTACAGTAGTTATCCAAGTCATAAATTGTTTCTGATCTTTTATATTATCTAAAACCTTCTCCATTAATTCTACATCAGAAGGCCATTCTTCATATTTTGTAGAATAAGGTATTCCTAGTTCTTCTACTCCGTAGTAATGTCCACTACCCATGTTAGTATGAATAATTCTACGGCGATAATAGTGTTCAGTATAATTGTGATATGAGGTAGTCGTATACCCTGCTTCATTAAATAAATTAAATAATGATTCTGGATATACATTTCTCTTATATATATTAGCTGTGCAAGTATTATTGATGGTGTATAATGAAACCATTCCACTCATCTCATTATTACCTGTTGAACAAGAATTCCTTGGAGAATAAGCATTTGACCAGCTCCAGCCTTCTCTATATAATCTTGCTAAATTAGGAAAATACTTTTCATCTATAGCGATTGTGTTAGCGCTTTCCATCATAATTACAATTAAATTTTTACCCTTTAATTCGCCTGTATGCTTATTTTTATCTGTTATGTCTCTATTTAGGAAATAAGAGTTCAAAGTTTTATAATTATTATTTGTCTCATTATCTGAAACCTCGCGCCATTTTGAATCATCTATTTTTCTCGTATAATCTGTTTCCTTTTTGACTTCTTTTTTCTGAGTTATTTCAAAATCTGCTATTTCTTCTTTTGCTGGAGCTAAAGTAGATTTAACATCAAGCAATCCATAGGTTGTAACCCCGAATTGATCAACAGCAATATTTGGCATAGAAGGATTAAGAAATAAAGATGTATTGCTCTGTAATTGAATGCTATTCTGCATAGTAGAAGAAGTTAAGGTAAAATAAAAGACACCTAAAAGAATAATTAGAGAAGTTAAAGCTACTAATTGAGAACGAACAAGATATCTTTTAGTAATCAAATTATCTTCGATAATAACGCTTGTATTTTTCTTTTTACCAATTCTCTTCTCTATAATTGTTATATATATTAAATGAAGAAAAATAGGTGTTAATATCAACCAATAGTACCAATGAAAGCTCTCGATGTAGTCTTTTATGTAATCTTTTACTGCACCAGCTTGAGAACTAGTACCTAAAGACATAAAAACGCCAATGTAGTTTTCAAATCCCGCTTGTAATATGGCATAAAAACTAGCTATTAAGCAGATAATAAACATAATAATTTTAGTTGGTAGCTTTTTCAATTTAGAAGTTAATAAAGCTGTTATTAGCGATATTATACTTACAGCTACAAAAACACGCAATAAAGACCATTCAATAATAGCCATTTTCATAACCAATCTAAAAATAATTTCAGTAGCAAATAAAGTAATTGTCATTAGTAAATAGTTTTTAAATAACTTCATTTTTAATCACTCTCTTTCGTTGTCAATATTTCTTTTACAGGTTTATAACTAAATCTGTAGTTATCTAAAACGCCATATTTTTTTAAATTCTCTAAATGTAGTTTTGTTGGATATCCTTTATGTTTGGCAAATCCATATTCAGGATGTTCTTTGTCTAAATCATACATCATTCTATCTCTAGTAACTTTAGCTATAACAGAAGCAGCAGCGATGCTTTCTGATAAAGCATCACCATGAATAATGTCTGTATAAGGAATGCTCTGATTATCCAATTTCATAGCATCGCTTAATATATACTCCGGCCTTATTTTCAAATCTTCTACAGCCTTTTTCATAGCTAATCTAGATGCTTCTAGAATATTAATTTCATCAATTGTTTTGGCATCTACTATTCCGATACCAACAGAAACAGCGTCTTTATAGATAATATCATAGTATTTGTCTCTTTTTTTCTCAGTTAATTTCTTAGAATCATCTAGACCTTCTAGATAATAGTTTTCCGGCAATATTACTGCTGCAGCCACAACAGGTCCTACTAAAGGCCCCCTTCCGACCTCGTCGGTTCCGGCTATAAGTTTTATACCTTTTTTATATCATTCTTGTTCATAAGAAAGCAAATTTTTTTCCTTTTTTTCTTTACTCATCTCCTAAAACCATCTCCCTGTATTTATTTAATCGTCTATTCTATCAAATGTAATTCCTTTAATTCTCTCTTGCTTAACATCCTCTAGAATAGTTCTACTTACACGATCATAATCTATGTCTCCGCCAGATACAACAGCGCCGATTCTTTTCCCTATTTCATCGTAAGTTATAGAAATATCTTCATTAACCCGTTCAATATTATACCTCTCTTTTAGTATTTTGGGATAATATTTTTCTAAAATATGTAAAATATAAATAGCTACTCTGTCAATTGGTAATATGTCAATTGGTATGCTTGCAAGACTAGCCAGATTTAGAGCCTGTGTCTCATTGTCTAATTTTGGCCATAGTATCCCGGGAGAATCTAACAATAGAATATCACTGTTCGTTTTTAACCAGCTAAGATTCTTTGTAACGCCAGGATTATTTCCAGTACTCGCAGCTTTTCTGCCAACTAATCTGTTAATAAGTGTTGATTTCCCAACATTGGGAACCCCGATTACCAAAGCTCTAATATCTTTTTTGGCTAATCCCTTTTCTATTCTTTTCTGTTGTAGATCATCTGTCAAATCATGGGTAATATTAACTAACTTAGTTGTTATATCATTCTTTGTTAAGTCTAAACAGACAATATGATACCCCATTTTTTTATAATAATCAACCCATTTATTAGTTACTTCAGTATCACACAAATCATATTTAGTCATTATTAAAATATGCGGTTTATCTTTAAACATTTCATCTATATCTTTAATTTTAGATGATTTAGGCATCCTAGCATCTATAACTTCATAGAAGATGTCTATAAGATTATACTTTTCTTTTATCAATCTTTTAGTTTTTGCCATATGACCTGGATAATAGTTTATATTAGTTTTATTTTCACTATTCATGATTATCACCTGCTTTTATTAACTGTTTGCTTTTTCCAAAAATACTTTCTTTTACTTTATCAATATTTTCAGGAAATCCTTGTATGTAAATATAATATCTAAAATAAAAACTCAAAATATCTTCATCACTATCATCTTCAATTTCATCACATTTAATATAAATAATCAAATCCCTTCCCAAAACTTGATGCATCAAATAATTACTTATTATTCTTCCTGTGCTATCATCAACAAATAAAGTGTCCGAATACGCACCACCAGATAAATTCAAATCTATATATGATGTTGTGTCGTCATCAATTTCTTTTAAAAAGTAACCATCCTTAACTGTTTCAGATTCTAAAACATCATATATAAAACTATATGTATCAGAAATGATTTTTTCTAAATATTCATCTGAATATCTCTTATTCATTATATTCTTTCTTTTCTCAATTTCAGCAATATCATGATCTATTGGCCAGTGACAAACACTGATCAGATACTGTTTATATTCAGTTAAAGATATCATATAATCACCTCTTTTTTTAATATTAAATTTGTCACATATTACAAGCCAGGACCCTAATTCCTCTCAAAAATGAACATATTTTAACCTATTTTTTTCGTTTTTTCTTCCTTTTTTAATAAAACTTGCAAGATCTCATTGCTTAAAAACTCCCATTTTATAAGGGTTTAAGTGATAGTCGCCATAAATACAGGACAGGCAGTTTATATTAGTTTTATTTTCACTATTCATGATTATCACCTGCTTTTTTTCTCTCATCTTGAGGAGTAAATTCATAGTCTTCAAATACTTTAAGTCCTTCTTCTAATAAAATATTACCATATATTTCTTTTTTACTTGAACCACAATTTATCAAACTATCACATGATGGTTTTAGTTTACCTCCACTTGCTTTATTAATGGCTTCTTGAGGTACTGAATAATATATTTTCCCTATTTTTGCCCATCTAATTGCTCCAGAGCATAAAATACAAGGTTCACCAGAACATATTAAAATATAATCTTTTAAATACACAGAGTTTATTTTTTTACAATATTCTCTTATAACAAGAGTCTCTGCATGTGCGGTTGGATCAGATAATTCTATACATCTTGTTTGGGATTTGTGACAAAAATTATATTCTGGGTCCAATAGTACTGCTCCAAATGGATTTTCTCCATTTTCTTTTGATTTTTCAGCTTCTTCTATAGCAATTTTCATATACTTTTCAATAATATCTTTATTCATAATTCACCTCTTTTTTTTATTATTAGGTGGTGTAATCACCTTAATAATTCCTACCATTTTTTGCATTAAAAATAGCAATTTTTTATTAATTTCATCTATTTTAATATATTTTTGTATTAAGCATGCAAGATGTTAAATATCACAATTCCTTATTTTACCTAGGTTTTCTTCTATTCTTGGATAAATCGTAATCAACCAGTTGATTTCAACTTTAGTTAGCTTTTCTTCATTTGACATTTTTTATCACTTCCTTTTAAAGGATTATTTTATAATATCTAGTTCCATTTTCTTCATTTAAAAACATTCCACCATTATTCTCTATTACTTTGGCTGAACCT
>CADCFX010000042.1 GCA_902800945.1 uncultured Erysipelotrichaceae bacterium
TCATAATGCTATTTGTCATAATCGAAAATCCTTATCATTAATGCGTTAAAGCTATTATTGTTGAGATGATTGTCTATCTTAAGATTTTCTAATAAAAAAACTAGTAATGTTTAAACGTCTTCTCCCCACCACCAGTCTGTTATTCTCTCGACTATTTTCACTAATATAGTTTTTATTCTGCGTAACATTTCTTAGGCCTCTTTCAAAAAAAGTATATATCGTATATTTAACATTTTCAACAATTCAATATATATTTATCAACTATAAAAACACTATAAATAAGTGCTTATTAACTTGTTTTTTCGAACAAATATATGCTACATTGACTTTAGGAACATTTAATAAGTTGGGTGGAGCCGAACTTCAGCGTGAAGGGAGGCGATAATATGACTAAGAAAGATTTTTTAATCTTTTCGTTAATCATCACTATCTTCCTTTTAATATTATTGCTATTCGTAGTACTAATATAAAAGAAATCCACCTAACTAAAGTATAGTTAGGTGGCAACGAAATTTTTTCGGCGACACTCAACATACCAGTATTAAGTGTTCCTTTTTGTATGAAGTTTCCCTCATCTACATAAATAATAACATAAAAAAGAACTTTTAACAAGTTCTTTGCTTTTATATGGTGCCTCAGGCCGGACTCGAACCGGCACGTTATTGCTAACACTGGATTTTGAGTCCAGCGCGTCTACCAATTCCGCCACTAAGGCAACTCACAATATGTATTATAACACATAATATAAAAAAAAGGGAATATATAAATAAAAACTAACTTAATTCCCTTTATTTATGATATTATATATATAATAAATAGAGTAACACAATACAGCTATTACACCTAATGTTAGAAGGGATATATCAATGGACATTACAAAGAAGTTAAAAAATGTTGAAAAGAAGATTTCCTCTCTTAAAGAGAACTTCACCCAAGAGGAAGCTTTTCTTGTTTCTAGTAATTCTAAACTTTTAAAAGAATATGTAATAGCTTTATCGAAGAATCCTAGCGCATGGGAAAAACATGATGTCATTATAGATGGTTCAATAACCATAGATTATTTAAATGGTTCAGAATTATATAATGTATTAGAAAATATAATCTTTAGCTACTATAAAAGAAATAATATTCTGAATTTTTCTTATATAGACGAAATAACTAGAGCTTTTTCGTGCCCAACAAATATAAGAGATGACTTTGCCCGAAAATTCAGCGATGTTATTCTTGGCGGCAAATATGAATTTTTTAATAGTTGTGATACTTATGCTATGGCTATACTATTAAAACATGACAGAAAGGACCTTGTCGCTAATATTAAAAGCCTAGATGGTAGCATAAATGAAAATGTATTAGAAAAATACTACCAGTATTGTGGTGAAAATAATATACCTGCCCTTATTAATCTTAATAACATTCGTATACCAATACTAATGAAAAATTTAGATTGTTTGGGAATAGATAGTTTATTTAGATTAATTATTGATAAAAAAGTATATTCTAAAGCTGATTTGCAATTAGAAGTACATAATAAGTTAATTGAAAAAATCAGCCACTTTCAAGGTGAGCTCTCCCTTAACATTCCTATAGATGCCCTTTGTTATTATATGCCCTTTGATAGGGCCTTGGCACTTTATGGCGCATTATATAGTAAGGGCTATATATTATATGCTGATGTGTTGTTGCAAAATAAACACATTAGTAAAGAAGATCTTACGATAAGAGTAAGAAATTATTGCTTATCAAAAAAAGAATTAGATGAAGAAATTCTGAAGAGATATGTTGCTTTTTTAAATGATAAAGAAATACTAATACATCTTTCAAAAACTAATCAAATTCAATTCCTTTTTTCTAAAGAAGTATATCCAGAATACTCAAAAAACAAAAAAGAAATACTATCTAATTTATTAAATAACAAAGGTCTAAAAAAACTATTAGAGAATTGCTCGTTTAATGAAATATGCAACAATCAAGACTTAGCACTCGAGTTAGCGAGAAGAGGCAAACTCAGTAGTCTTAGACTAAATTGCGAAGACATGAGTATATCAAAAAAAGAAATCGCCTTCCTTGAAAGATTAATAAAACAATACAATATAAAACTATTAGTAGATACAACTACTCACACATCAGATAGAAACCCTCTTATACTAAAAATACTTCTTAAATATAATTATATCAGCGAATTTATATCTTTAGCCAAATATACCCAAGAAGTGGGAAGTTTAATATGTACATATGCTGATAAAATAATGGCTTGTATTGATGATGACCTAATATCGCTTAATGAATTTACTAAAAAATTTATTCTATTTATAATGACTGACGAGGCATTTTTATCATTCTATGCCAATAATGACATTTATTTAACAGAATTAATAATAAGTGCAGCTAAAGAATTAAATAACAAAGAATGGTTATCCTCTAGGAAGATTTATACAATACCTTTTTATCAATTATTTAAAGGAAAATTAGCAAAATTATACAAGATAGATGAAGAGAACCTTGATATTGTATATAATATAACAGGACCTGATATAATTGACTATTTAGGCAATGAAAACATTCACAATCTAATGAACTTAGATAAAAAAGATCTTCTTAAAATATTATCTTTATTTCCAAGACAAAGAATAACGATGGATGATTTAACGGAGATCTACCAATCGATTAGAGAATACACGTTTCCTAAAGACAATCCAGAAAATGCGCGCATTTTTTATAACATACTAGAAGCGATAAAAAACAATGATGAAGAGACATTGGATAGTTTAACTACAGAAATTGATAGTTGTTTTGATGAAAAACTATTCAACGAATTGAATAGCTTGTACCAATTGTCAGAACTCGGTTTTTCTGCTACAAATCACACAAAAATGCTAGAATTAATCATATTAAAAATTCAAACTAGCCCAAACTCAGAAAAGTATAAAACTATACTTCATACAATTTGTAACTATTATATTAATTGTAAAAGAAAAGAATTTGCCGATATAAATAACATGGGCGAACAGCTCCAATTACAATTTGAATATGATGATAGAAACGTAAAAGAAGAATTAGCTCAGTTTATTGCAAAGAATATTAACGACAGGGACCTTTTAGAAAAACTAATTAAAAGTCTAAAAAACAATGGTTTTACCACCGAAGAAATTAAAAATTTATTTTATGTCTTGAGGGGAAATAAAGAAAAAAGCAGTGTTTCTCCTAAAATTCTGAAGAAGTTTGATAAGTTTAATCAGTCAATATTTGACTTCATAAGTGAGATGGGCCTATTATATCAGTATAAAAAAGCACTTGAAAATCAAGGGAAAATAAAAAAGAACTACACGTTAACGGGAATGAGATACTTAGACATATCTAAAATACTATCTAACCTTAAAATAGATAATGTTTTAAAAGTAATAAATGGTAATGAGTCAACCTTTGAAACACTTAAGATGTTATTTAAAGCCAAAAAGATTCATTTATTACCAATAAATATAAACAACCTTTTTCGAACAAGCAACACATCCTTTAGCTATACAGAGGAGATTATAGCAGCGATTATTAATCATTATCCAGAAATATATTCATATGAGCAAAAAAAAGCAATAAAACGAAAAAGGAATCAATTAATAAGCATTACTGCCAAAATAAACAAACTAACATTAGAGGGAAAGCTTGGGAAAGCTAACAAATTAATCAAACAGAAAGATAGAATAGAATCAGAATTAAAAGGAGAAGTCTCTATAGTACTGACTCCAGTTCAGGCTTTGTTAGGGGCTGATGCTTATAAGGCCGTATCATCCGTATACTCCTTAATACTAACGCCAGAAGATGCGCGACTTATAAAAGATAATCCCGGCCCAGCCAGGGCGGAATATAAAAATAAGAATAACCAACGCTTAAAAGAAGCCGTTGAGTATACCAAGTTGTTATTCCAAAGAAAAGAACTATCTATTCCCACTCTAAATGAAGTACTTCATGTTAATGAGAATACCGATATAAGGGTGTTAGTAGGTAATTTTACAGATTCTGCCAATCTTACCCATGGAGAAAGAGCCGGCACTTGCCTTCGTATAGGCGGTCAAGGTGAAAACCTGTTTCATAACGCCATAACTAATAAAGATTGTTGCCATATAAAATTCGAGGATTCAATAACAGGGGAATACCTTTCAGGTATAACATGTTTTAGAATAGGAAATACCTTGCTCTTTAATGAAGCTAGAGAAATTCTAAATAAAGACATTTTATCCGAGGCTGATTTTATAAAGGCAATAAGAACAATAGCTAGAACTCTGATAGCCAATTCTAAAAAAAGTAGTTATCCAATTGAAAACGTTATTATTTCCAAAACAGGATTATTAAGGAATTATCCTAAAAGTGTCGACTTAAATATAGGTGAAAATGGCGAGACAATAAATAGAATATATAATAATATTAATCCGTCTAATTGTATAGTTCTTGCTACCAGTTCTCCAAATGAGTTCGCCCCACTAAATTTTAATAATGAAGGCTTGCCTTCTTATTTACCTGCTAGAAGAATTCCTAAACAAGTAACAGAAAAAGAAAAATTGATGAGTTATGTTAATCGAATAGAAAGTGTGAAAGATTTACTTAATGGAGTAGATTATCGATTGCTAAAGGGTAAAGTCATTAAACAAGATTTATATTATGCCCTAGTAAATGATGAATGGTATATCTACATTGACACTGAAGGAAATATATTTAGTAACTGTATAGAAGCTGATGAGCGCGCAGTTAAAGAATATCGCGAAGAACTTCAAAAAGTAGAAGAAAAGGTTGAAGAAATGAAAGAGGGCGCAGATAAATGGAGTATGTAGATTTTATCTCTGGAGAAATTCGATCATATGAAAATGGAGTGGGAAAGATTATAAGCAAAGAAGAAGAGTATATCTTTAATGATGATGATTTAGAAAATGGCCCTATAGTAATAGGAGATAAAGTATATTTCCGACCCGAAGAAGTAAACGATATAAAAAGGGCTTTCTTTGTATTTAAAATAGACGATATGAAAAAAGAGGTGTTAGAAAATGAAGAACAACGATAAAATGTATCATATTGGGTTAACCAAGAGTAATTTAGAAGGAGCTAAATACGCACTATTAACAGGTGATCCAGGACGTGTTCCGGAAATTGCTCAAAGAATTGGAAGGTATAAACGATTAACTTCCAAAAGGGAATATACTTCCTATTTAACTTTAATAGATAATGAAAAAGTTCTTGTTATTTCAACAGGGATGGGAGGACCATCTACTGCCATTTGTGTCGAAGAATTAGCTATGTTAGGTATAGAGTATTTAATTAGAATAGGTACTAGTGGAGGAATGCAACTAGACGTAGAAGCGGGAGATATTGTTGTTGCTCAAGCAGCCATCCGTCAAGAAGGAACATCTAAAGAATACGTACCTATAGAATTTCCAGCAGTAGCTGATTTAGATATTACTAATGCTCTAGTAGAATCTGCTAAAGAATTAAAAATGAAAGTTCATACTGGAGTAGTTCAATGTAAGGATTCTTTCTATGGCCAACATAGCCCAGAAAGAATGCCTGTATCCTATGAATTACAAAACAAATGGCAAGCTTGGCTAAAAGCCGGAACACTATGCAGTGAAATGGAAACATCGGCTCTATATACCGTTTCTTCAGTATTAAAACTTCACGCTGGCGCGGTATTATTAGTAGTATGGAATCAAGAAAGGGAAAACGCCGGCCTGGATAACAAAACAAACTTTGATACATCTAAAGAAATAGACGTTGCCATACTAGCTGTAAAAAAATTAATAAAAAATAGATCTATTTATTAGTAGGGGGATAAAATGAAAGAGCAATATATTAAAAAAATAACAAATAAGATCATTAATAACATTGATGATATAACAGTAGAAGAGGCCAAAATAATATCAAGGCGAGCTGAATTAACAAATATATTATTACAAGAAGTTGTTAAACAGAAGAAGCCAGAAGTTCTAGTAAAATGCGATGAAAATATAGGTGAGGCTTTATTAAGAAACAAAGAGGTATGCGCACTATATGTTGGATTCGCAGCTGCTAGTAGCCTCAAATCGTTACAATCAGGATTTGCTACAATGGCTCCAATGCTTCTTCTCAATCCAGAAGACATTGAAATGTGCCGGAAATACTATGAATATTATATGGATTTCTCAAATTTTATATACGCTTCAAATGGGCCAGATGAAGAAGATATCTTCTTCCTTCTAGATACTGGGCGATATGATTTGTTTGACAAAATAAACAAAGTGCCATCTAAACCAATAAGTGCAGCTGCATACAATAGATTCACAAAGGAATACCCTGAAGCAACCAAATCATTTGTTTTCATAACGGATTATCTCTTTAATAATGGTCTTACAGATAATTTAACAATCAAAGAATTGATTGATTACTACAATTCCTTAACATTATTCAAATCAGGCCATAGTACAATTAAAGATAAATGCTTTAGAATAATAATGGAAAAAATGACACAATATGATGGAACAGGAAAATTAGAACTTGATATTGCTTGGCCTAATGATAGAGATACAATTGATAGAACATATGAGAATGGAATTGTGAACTTATATAACTCTGGATATATTGCCAGCGTACCTGTACTAGCGCTCAACAATTCGGTTGACAACGACCAATTAAAACAAGAATTATTAAGGTTAATTAAATCTAAAAAAGCGTCTCGAGAATACTTGAAAAGCATTTTTTTAGTGACTGATAATTATTCATCTTTAGATCAAGAAGATGAAATCTTTTCTATTCAAAACGATGGAGAAATTATCAAGTGTCTAGTAGACAATGATTATTTGGATGTAGTATTTAGCACTTTTTATATTACCGCCATAGAAAACAATCTAGAAATAATTAATAATGCCATAATTAATGGCTTATCAACAACTTTTATAGAATGCTTAGGTGGATTTTTAGATAAAGTTCCTGTTGAAGTCCTTCAATTACTAGTAAGGCATAAGTTAATAAGCCAAGTAAGTGGCGTTAAGATGTCTTCGGAAATCTTCAATGAAAAACAAGTTATGTACTTACTGGACAATGGAATTAAAATAAAACCATTCTTCGGAGCAGAAAGCCCTATTGGATATGTTTTAGAAAGATACTTGATTGAAAGAGAAGAGTGGGAATTAATAAGAGAATATAACTTGTTGAGGCCTCGCAAAGAAAATATAGAGCGTATAGCAAAAGGTATTAAAACAGATATTGCCTTTGCAGTTAACATAGTATCCACTAACCCGCGTTTTATAATAGAACATCAAGAACTATTAGACGCTGTCATAAATTCCTTGGACGAAATCATTGAAATGCTATTGGATGAACTAAATCACGATGAAGGTTTAGAAGACTTATATAGCCATGATTTATTTAATAAGTTAAAACAATTCTTCTGCCGAAAATATAATTATGATATAGAAAAGCTAGAATTACTTGAAAGACATTGTGGGCCAACCATAACCCGTTATATCGACAACGAAAATATTTCGGAAATACTAAAATTACCAAAAGAAATGATTGAGAAAATATTAGCTTTATTTACTAATAAAGAATATACAATGGGAGACTTAAGAGCTGCATATGATTCGCTAGTTCAATACGCTTTTGCCCAGAAAAGGCCAGTAGAACAATCTCTGTTTGCAACTTTAAAGCAAGCGGCTCAAAGGCAAGATATAGAAAGCATTAATGAATGCCGACAAAAAATGTTAAACACAATTGATAATGAGAGTTTTGGCCGTATTCGCCGAAAATACAATATACAACTGCCAACATTGCCTGAATACTTTGACTATCTAGTTAGTCAGCTTTTAAGCGGTGTAGACGAAGAAGGGAATCTTAATAAACTCAAAGAAATAGCCAATGAATATGTAGCACTTGAAAGAAAAAGATATCACAACTATCATTTCTTTGACAAGCTTAATGGTGATTTTGCTAATCTTTATGAAACAATAGTAGAAGCTATAGACAAAAATGACCAAGAAAAAATTGGAACAATATACAATAAACAGCTAAAAAAATACTTGAATAAAACTTTTTATAAAGCCCTTTCGAAAAGATTTGGAGGACAGGAATATAATCCTAATCCAGAAGTATTGATGAGAACACTATTTGATGGCATAGCAACACCTGGAAAGAGAACAGATTCTTTAATATTTTTAAAATTTGTTACGGATTATGTTTGCGAAAGAAAAAAAGATGAAGATAGTAAAAATATAGAATTTGGCGAGGAATTAAAACTTCCATATTATCTAGATGAAAGAAGTCTAGAAAGAGCCGTAGAAAAAGAAATTATTTTTGGGAGTTCTTACTGTATTCAAGAAGAAGACAGAGAAAGAACAATAATTGAGATAATAGCTGAAAAATTAGCTTCGGAATATCGGGGACCATACAAGTCAAATCACGAACAGTTTGTCAGTAGGGCAATAAGCCAAGAGTTCTTTCTGAATGGTTTTTTTAAGA
>CADCFX010000043.1 GCA_902800945.1 uncultured Erysipelotrichaceae bacterium
TATCTTCTTCTAATTGGACTAATCCGTTTGTAGAGCTCCATTTCCCAGGGTTGTTTTTCTTAGTAAGAGCTCTTCTTTGAACCAAAAATTTTCCTTCGTTGTTGAGAATCCAATTGTTAACCCCAACTATATATAAATCTTCTTCTCCCTCTCCCCAAGAGGCATTTCGGATATATATTTTGTCCGTTTTAACTCTTTTTCCATTTGCTAACTTGTAAACATTTACTTTTTCCATATTATCTCCTCTTTTTTGGTATTAATGGTGGTGGTGATGATGGGAATGTTCTCTTAGTTTTATATGACATTCTTTATCATCACATATTTCTTCTTCGGTTTCTAAAATAGAATGGCAAATGTTATGCTCTTCTAGTTCTTCTCTAATATCTTTTTTTACTTTAGATATATTTTTAGCTTTCGACACAATATGCATAGTTGCATAATTATTGTACCCGTCAATACTCCAAACGTGAATATGGTGTATATCTTCAACATCTTTTATTTCTAGCAAGTGATTTTTTAGCTCTTCTATGTCGATATCGTTTGGGGTCTTTACTAGAAATAAGTCTAAAACCTTTTTTAAGTTTTTTAGTGAATTATATAATATAAATATAGCTACTCCGATACTCATAATAGGATCTATTATTTTAACATCTGTAAAGTTCATGATAATAGCTCCGATTAAAACTACTATCCACCCTAATACGTCTTCAAGCATGTGAAGGTTTACAGACTTTTGATTGATTGACTCGCCATCTTTTGTTACATAAGCTGCTATAAAGTTTAATACGACTCCAATTATTGCAATTATAATCATGCCGCTATAGTTTATTTCGACTGGTTTTATTAGCCTTCTTATAGCGCTAATAATAACTAGAATGGATCCAACCAATAGAATGGTTGTAGTTATTACACCGCCAAGAACAGAATATCTTATATAACCATAAGTATATTTATTATCAGCTTTTTTCTTGCTTTTTCGTTCCATAAAATACGAGATACCAATTGATATTGCATCTCCCAAATCATGAAGCGAATCAGAAAGGATAGCAACGGAATTAGTTAGTAATCCGCCAAACAATTCAAAAATGGAAAATGATATGTTTAGTATAAATGCTATTAAAATGTTTTTTTCAGATTTCATACTTTTTTCTCCTTTCAGTTGACGGACGAGATCTTTTTCGACAGCGATTAATAAACTTGGTGTTGATTATCTGGTGGTCTACCCACCAATTATAAAGGCATTATTTGTTCATTTTTTTATTAATATATCTGATTGCCCATATAGAGTTTAGTTTATACAATAGTTTTAAGAACTTGGAATCGCTTCCTAAGAATATTTTAAATTTGTTTTTCTTTATACCCTTTATTATTTCGCTTGCCCCAACTGCTGGACTGAGCATTTTAAACGAGCTATTTTCTTCGGTTGTAGAGATTTCTACGTTTGAATTCTTGGTTATATTTGTGGCCATGGCACCAGGCAATACTATCATTACTCTTACATTAGTATTTTCAAGTTCAGCAAATAAGCCTTCGGTAAATAGTTTTAAAGCCGCCTTAGATGCTCCATATATCGTTTGGCCTGGGAATGGGAAAAAGCCGCCCATACTCGAAACGTTAACTATATATTGTTCTTTTTTATCTTTTGTTAAGTCCTCCATAAATAATCTTATTAAATTAAGCGGACCAAAAAAATTAACATTCATAGTCTTATTAATTGTATTATCGTCTAATTCACCTACTTTTACAAAAGGTTGAATAATACCAGCGTTATTAATAATAATATCAACGTCACTATAATCCTTTTTATAATCTTCTCTAAACCTTTTGATTGATTCAACATTTCCCATATCTACAACGTAGGTTTTGAGGCGTTTAGAATTCAAATCTAACTCTAATTTTTTTAAATTATCTTCGTTTATATCTACCGCTGCAACGTTTGCCCCTTCTGCTAATAATTGTTTTGTAAGTTCTAGTCCCAATCCACTCGCAGCACCGGTAACTATTACATTTTGTTTTTTTATTTCCATATTAATATCTCCTAGCTTAATTAATCTATTACTAGTATAACACATTATGCCTGGGGCGATTAAGAATAAAACTGTTTCTATGGCTTATATTGACACTCTAACAATTTTTTGTTTAATACTATTTATTACCGATGATGACTTTTCCGTCTAGGTTACAAATATAGGCGTCAGGAATTAATTTTTTTATTTCGCTTAAAGAATTAACGTCCTTTTCGTATTTTCTTCCTACTAAGACTCCTTCTATTAAACTGGCAGGTATTCCGAATAGTATTGCCGACTCTCTATCTGTAAAGAAATCATCTTTATGATTTCTATGGTCAATAAATTTTTCATAATAGTTTTGATTAACAAAAGGTTTTACTTCTTTATCATTTATATTTTGGGGATTTAATATATCTCCTTTTAATAAAGCTGATGAATACTTGTTATTTCCATTAAATATTATACCAATTTGAATTCTGTCTTGAACTAAGCTAGGCATAAATCTTGCTTCTTTGGTTTGCTCCATAGTCCACATATGACAATTAATTTTGGAAACGATATTTATAATATTATTCATTTCACTATATGGAATAATACTCGTTTGATTCTTCTGAGTGGCTTTTCCATCTTCAAATAGGCCGCTATATAGTATTGTTCCTCCAGAGTAATAATCAATATAATCTTTTAGATAATAGTCTTTTTTTAAGTTCCATAATCCAACACTACTTGGATATTTAGAAAGTCTTCCATCTATAAACCAGCTTGATATTAATCCATCTTTAACAATTTCTTTTAAACCAGCAATGTTTTTATACGTACCATGTAATAAAGTTCCTTTTTTTAATTTTACTTTTTCTCCAATGTTATATGTTTGTTTTTCTATATTACATTCTTTAGCCTCATAGTATGCTTTTATTTGGTCATTTAGTAATTCCTTTGCATCATTATCAAGGCATTCATATTCATTAACTTTTTTAAGATAATCGTTTTTGGTCATTTTTATCTTCTCCTCAGTAAAACTTATCCTTTTAGTATTAACTGTAATTTTTAATGGTTTTATGCCAAGAGCATGACTCTGGCGAGAATCAAATTATTCTGTCTTGTCGGAGGATATATACTCTATTTTAAAAGCAACAAGTTCTTTTTTATTATATTTTTCACCATATATTTCTTCTAGTGTTTGTTTGATGTCGTCATGTTTGTGCCCAGGCATTATAAGGTTAATATCATAGGTCTTTAAGATGTCTTCTACGCAATTAAAGTATTTTTTTTCGACAACCTTGACTTTAACAAACCTTTCTTCAAAATCTTTGTTATAAAATGTTATAAAGTCACCAACATCAATTTTTTTCTCTTTTTCGCTAAGGTGTCTTACTTCTATAGTTTTTTGTTTTGATAACATCCAATAATAGACTTCATTTAAAACTTTATGTGTATATTCCATATATTATCTCCTTTGTTAATTATAACACATTTTTATTGCTCTATTTTAACCTAAAAATAGGCTTAAAGCCTATTTTTTATAAGTCAGTTATTTTCCTTATTCTATCTTTGATGTTATCTACTCCTAATAATCTCATAATATCATACAAATCTGGTGTCATTGATTTGCTTGTTAGTGCAACTCTTATTACCATGCTAATATCAATTATGCTCCCCTTATAATTCCCAGGGTTTTCTTTATATGCCTTTACATCCGAACAATATCCGTACTTTTCAGATAAATTTTTCATTTTGTTAAACCATGTTTCTTTATCATCAGCTATATCATAATAGTTTTCAATATAATCTGTTAAAATGGCTTTTATTTCGTTAATATCTTTTATTTTTTGCCATTCATATTCAAAATCTTTAAACAGTTCTTTGTACATATACCATATATATGTTTTAATCTCAGAATAACAACTAAAGTCTTTTCTGGGTTTCTTTTGTTCTCTTTCAATATTTAAGATATCAATGGTGTATTCTTTATAATTAGTTATTAAATCAGCAAGGGATTTGTCAAATTCTCTTGACCACTCTAACAGATTGTCATATACTTCCGATGCAGTTAATTTGGAAATATAATTTCTAGATATGTTTATTATTTTATCTAAATCAAATAAAGCTCCATTTTTACTCATCTTACTGAAAGAGAATTCGAAATCTCTATATGATTTATTAGTATTCTGTAAATACCAGCCATCAAAATTTGAATTCATTAGCGTGGCAAAATATAACTTAATTGCTTCAACAGGAACTCCTTTCTCATGATAATAAATTGCGGCCGCTTCTGGATCTTTTCTTTTACTAATCTTTCTTATTGACTTTCCATCTTTAATATTTAATGGTAAAATGTGAGCAAATTTAGGCGGTTCAAAGCCACAAGCCTTCCACAATTCGAGATGATATGATACGGAAGAAATATAGGAATCATCTCTTGTAACAGTTGTAACTCGCATGAAATGATCGTCACATACGTGAGCAAATGCATAAGGAGGAATACCATCAGATTTTACTATAACTTGGTCCAAATCATTTTCTGGCAATTTTAACGTTCCTTTAACCAGATCTTTGAAAATGATATGATTATTTATACTTCCTTCAGATTTTAATCTTAATACCCATTTATCTCCGTTATCAATATGTTTTTTTATCTCATCATATGATAAATCGCGGCATTTGGCATAGCGCCCATAGTATCCAATTCTTTCTTTTTTGCTTTCTTGTTTTTTTCGCATGTTATCTAGGTCTTCTTCAGAACAGAAGCAGGGATATGCTCTTCCAATAGAAACAAGATGTTTAGCGACGCTATGATAGATATCTATCCTTTCCGATTGAATATATGGGCCGTAGTCTCCCCCTTTAATTGGATGCTCGTCTACTTTATAGTTATAGTGTTCTAGATCGTTTATTCCCAATTCAATTCCGTTTTCTATCTTCCTTTTTTGATCGGTGTCTTCTATTCTAACTATAAACACACCATTAGTTTGTTTGGCAATTACTTCGGGAATAAAAGAAGCATATAGGTTTCCCAAATGCATTCTACCAGTTGGACTCGGCGCAAATCTTGTTACTTCTGCTCCGGCTGGTAGATTCCTTTTTGGATATATCTTTTCAAAATATTCAATCGTTTTTGTAACATCAGGGTATAATAAATTAGCCAAATCCTTATAATTCATTTTTATCAATCCTTTCTCAAATAAAAAAGACTCATCCAATAAGGACGAATCTATCGTGGTACCACCTTAATTATATAGTTTTTTGTCATAACTATACTTCTCTATATCTTAACGCGATTAACGTAATAACTTGTATACATTATTCTGCTCCAAAGCTTCGTTCAAATATTCCAAATGTTAATTTCCACCAACCATTAACTCTCTTTGAATTAAAACTATTTTACTCTTCTTCTTCATTGCTTTCAAATTCGTTTTTGATTTTAGCATCTTATTATTTGGTTGTCAAAAATAGACTAATGAAGCCATTAGTCGTTGTTAACAGCTTTTTTCTCTTTTTGTTTATAAGAGAATGTTGCGCAATTTCCTTCCCTGTTATTTCTTGGACTAGAATTTACTATTAATACTTTTTTTCATTTAATCACCTTTTTCATTATTCTACTGTTTTTAATATTTCTCTGATTCTGGCAATTAATTCTTCTTTTTCGGCAACTGAGTAATAGCCATTTATTTCGCCGTATTGTTTTTCATCTTTAATTATTACTAATGATGGGATCTTGGTTACATTGTATTTTTTTAAAACATCATCATTAGTTATATTTACTTTTCTATAAACAAACTCTTCGTTTGTCTGGGCAAATATTTCTTTTATAGGGATAGATTTTATTAGGCATTCTGTTAATTCTTCTTTATAGAACTCTATCAAACATATCTTGCCGGTTTTTAATACTTTTTTTAAATTTCCCTCTTCACAATAGAATGGCATATTAATTGGCGTTGCACCATATCTGTCTACCATTAAGTCGGCAACTGTTCTCTTATCCTCTTCTATCTCTTTTTTGATTCGTGCAAATTCTTCGGGATCTCTAGACCAACGGATTGCTCCAACACTGCAAGATTTTTCTGATGTTGCACATAATCCGCAATCCGTACATTTTTTTTCGTCTACTTCTAAAGTTTTCTTCTCATAATTATAATGATAGGCTTTGGTAGGACATACAGGAATTGCGTTACAAGCATCACAGTTATCACATATTTTAAAATTAATAATTACTGGCATCTTATTTTCTCCTTCTTAATGCTTCGATATTTTTTTTAAGAACATCTATAAAAGTGTCTATTTCTTCTTTGGTATTATATTTACCTAAACTTATTCTTATAGGGCTAAAACTATCTAAATCCGCTTTACATGCTGTAAGAACATGGGACGGTAAAGCTATTTGGGAATTACAAGCAGATCCTGTTGATATAAAGATATTACTTCCCTCTAGAATAAATAGTAGAGCGTCTCCTTTTACGCCTTTAAAAGCAATACTTGAAGTATTAGGGGTTCTATTATCTAAATCTCCATAAATATGAATATCAGATATTTCTTTTTTTATTCTTTCTTCCATATAATTTCTAAGTTTTTCTATTTCTTTTTCTTTTTGGAAATTATCATTTATTACTAATTCTGCCGCTTTACCTAAACCAATAATATAAGGAACGTTTTCTGTTCCGCCTCTTCTGTTTTTTTCTTGGTGGCCAAATATTAAAGGGGTAAATGGTATACCTTTTCTTACGTATAATACTCCTATCCCTTTAGGGGCATTAATCTTATGCCCTGAAAAAGAAAGAAAATCAACATCAAGGTCTTTAACATCTATTTTAATCTTTCCTACTGCTTGAACAGCATCACAATGGAATAATATGTTTCTCTCATGAACTATTTTTGATATTTCTTTTATCGGATATATATTACCTATTTCGTTATTAGCCATCATAACTGATACTAGACAAGTATCGTCTGATATAGATTCCTTCAATTGAGTCAAATCTAATCTTCCATACTTATCCACATCTAGGAAAGTTATCTTATAGCCTTCTTTTTCTAAAGAAGCCATAGTTTCCATAATAGATGCATGTTCTACTTTAGTGGTAATGATATGTTTCTTGGATGGGTTTATTTTAATAGAACTCATTATAGCTGACACATTACTTTCACTACCACAGCTAGTAAATATAATACTATCCGGGTCAGCATTTAGCATTTTGGCTATATTGTTTCGCGCTTTACTAATGTCTTTTTGAATATTTTTGCCAAATGAATAAGTACTGCTCGGATTACCATATTCTTCTTTTAGATATGGTAGCATAGCATTTAATACTTCTTCATCTATTTGGGTTGTGGCGTTATTATCTAGATATATACTTCCATACATAATAGTCAACTCCTATAAGTAATTATATCATAGAAAGATGGAGATGTTATCATCCATATTATTAAAGACTTTGATTAGTGTTTAATCGGTTTTATTTTTTAAAATAGTATGTACTATAGAATTCATTATCTCTTAGCATTTTGGCAATGCTTTCAAAGTTATAATTTGCAAACTCTCTACAAAATAGTAATATTTCATCCTCATTAATCTTATTTAAAATATATTTCTTTATTTCTCCATCTTCGAACTTAAAGATAAACACTTTATCTTTACCTAAATATTCATTCCAAAAACCTTTTTCGAGATTTTTACAAATAAAATCTTCAAATAATTCTATTTTGTCATCTGAAAAAGTCACTCCATAGTGATTTCCAACCAATTGAACATCGAAACCATTTTCTTCAAGTTCGTGAAGGTCTTCAATTCCTAAAATATAACTATAATTCATATTTTATTCCCCATTTCTTTAAAATCTTGGTTTTTAAGAAGTTATAAACTTTTTTAGTTTATTCCAATTATTTTCTAATGTATTCTTCTATTTGAGGTTTTGGCTCGAGTTTTAACTCCTAGGTTGATTATATCATAGTTTATTCATGTTTACTCTATCTCATAAAAAAAGATACTTTAGTTGAAAGTATCTATATTATTATTTTAATGATTCAATAAAGTTAGCAATTTCTTCGCTTGAATTAAAGTGGAAAGCATATCCCTTATTATTGTAACCAACTAATAGAATATCTTCGCTATCAGCATAATTTAATGAGAAAACCTTATTGCTTTTTACATCGTTTAAATCCGTACTATTAACACTTACATGATATGTTATGGATTTTGGAGGGCATCCAACCCAAGAATATGTTATATCTTTATCAATATAATTTGCTGTTTTTAGTTTGTTGATTATAGTATCTATGTTATCCTTTTGAACTGAAGAATGTAGTGTTCTTGATAATTCATCAAAATCAAAATCAAGCTTTTTACTATTATCTCTTATATTGGTATCAACTTTGGTAGTGTTTTTTTTCTTTTCTTCTAAACTATTATTCTTATTGCTTTCTTCATTTGTTGTATCTTCTTCCTTCTCTTCCTTTTCTTCTAAATTTTCATTTTTATTGTTTTCTTCTTTATTTGTATCTTTTTCTTCTAAATAGTTATTTTTATTGCTTTCTGTTTGTTTTTCACTATTGTTGCTAATAACTTTATCGTAGCAAATGTAGCCTCCTAACGCGATTACTAAAATCGATAAGATTATAACTGCGACAGTTAATCCTTTGCTCTCTTGTTTTTTTTCTTCCATTTCTTTTAATCCTTTCTATTACTTTTTTATTATAGAATTATTATTCTCAGTTTTATCAAAGATATTTTTTTCAGGGTGTCAAAAAGTATCTAATTAAGGCTTTTTCTCTTTTAGAATTTCGCAAACAACGTATATAATACTATTTTTCACCATCATAATAATCAACTTGACTATTTTCTTTATAAAATGTACTAGATATATTATGTTCTATTATACCAATCTTTCCAGAATCAACATATTTAATAATATCAGGAGAGTTAGTAGTATCAAAATCTATATACGTTAGTGTTTCTGTCTTTGAAGTATTTGTGATCTTATGAGTTCCTGCTTCTCCACATGGGAAAACCATTATATCACCACTAGTAACTTTTAAAAATCCGTCATTAGTATCAACTTCACCAGAGCCACTAATAATGTAAAAGCATTCGGTATTATATTTATGATAGTGTTTGGGATAGGCGCTTTTTAAAGGCGCTAGTTCATAAAAGCATACATAACACTGACTAAAATCTTTTCTTTTAGTAACTTCATATTTTTTATAATCATATTTGTCTAATCCTTTTTTTCTCTTTCCTTCTATGTTAGACATATTGGTAAGAACTATTTTGTTATTCATATACACCTCTCCCTTTATAATAAATGAATGATTACGTAATTCTTTGCAAGAATAATTCACTTATTTACAAAAGTTTTTTGCATTTTTTACATACTTTTTTATACTACCACATGGCACTTTGAAACTATACTTCTATTGTTAAAAGTGTTGATAAATTTAATTTAGTATTACCTTTAGAAATACTTTCTTACCTTTTTGTATAGTTATAAATCCATCTTTAAAATCATCTTTTGTAATAAGTCTATCAACATTGTTTTCTTTTTCTTGATTAACGCTAATGCCATTTTGTTCGATTAATCTTCTTCCTTCACCCTTACTTGTTACAAGTTTAGAAAGCACCATAACATCAAGAATTGGAGTATCTTTATCTAAAGATAA
>CADCFX010000044.1 GCA_902800945.1 uncultured Erysipelotrichaceae bacterium
TCTTGCATTTAGTTGATCTTTATGGTAGTATCTTAATTGCAATTGAAGAAATTGTACCGTTTTTTAGTGGGAGGGAAGGCGAAGCGGACGCCCTAATACCACTAACGCGATAAAATATTATAGGAGGTGTTTTTCGTGGCAAAAGAAGTCGTAAAGAAAATTAAATTACAAATTCCAGCTGGAAAGGCAACACCAGCACCACCTGTTGGTACTGTGTTAGGTCCTGCTGGCGTTAATCTTGGAGAATTCTGTACAAAATATAATGATGCAACAAAAGATAAAATGGGAGATATAGTTCCTGTTGAAATCTATGTTTATGATGATAGAACTTTTGATTTTGTATTAAAGACTCCACCTGCAAAATCTTTAATTATCAAATATGCTAAAGTACAAAAAGGAAGCGCAAATGGTTCAAAACAAATTGTTGGTACTTTATCAAAGGATGATTTAAGAAAAATTGCTGAGATTAAGATGCCAGACTTAAATGCTTATGATATAGAAAGCGCCATGAAGATAATAGCAGGAACTGCTGTTAACATGGGAATAAAGATAGAAGACTAATTTATTATTAGAAAAAATTTATCCGCTAATAACCACAATTAGGAGGTAAGAAAATGAAAAAATCAGGAAAAAAGTATGTGGAAGCTTCTAATAAAGTAGAAAGAAATAAACTTTATACTAAGGAAGAAGCAATTAAACTAGTTAAAGATACATCTATAACTAATTTTGATGGTACTGTTGAAGTTGCTTTCAAATTAAATCTTGATACTAGAAAAGCCGATCAACAATTAAGAGGCTCTATGGTTTTGCCAAATGGAACTGGAAAGACTAAAAGAGTTCTTGTAATTGCGAAAGGTGAAGCTGCTAGTGAAGCTAAAAAAGCTGGTGCTGATTTTGTTGGAGAACAAGAAATGATTGATAAGATGGCTAATGAGAATTGGTTTGATTTTGATGTTATTGTTGCTACTCCAGATATGATGGCTAGTTTAGGAAAGATAGGACGTGTTTTAGGGCCTAAAGGTTTAATGCCAAATCCTAAAACTGGAACTGTTACTATGACTCCTGCTAAAGCAGTAGAAGATATCAAAAAAGGTATGGTTAGTTATAAAACTGATACTTATGGTAATGTTCATACAGTTATTGGTAAGGTATCTTTTGATGAAGGTAAATTATTAGAAAATTTAGATTATGTTTATAATACTATAAATAAATCTAAACCTACAGTTGTTAAAGGAAAATATATTGAGAATATAACAATATCTAGTACTATGGGTCCTGGTATTAAACTTGATAAAAATTCTTTTGACAATTAATACATAATAGAATATAATATGTTTGTTATAAAAAGGCGACCTTCTGTAGACAGCAAGTGTAAAATAAATCTTGCCGAGGAAAACTAGCATTTATTTTAAATGATTTCTAGCTTTCCTGTGGGGGAAAGCTTTTTATATATCCTAAAGGAGGAAAATAATGGCAAGTGCAAAAGTTTTAGAAGCTAAGAAAGCTGTTGTTAATGAGATAGCTGATTTGGTAAAAAACAGCGAGTCTGTCGTAGTATTCTCTTATCAGGGTTTATCTGTTTCAGATCTTAATAAATTAAGAAGAGAACTAAAGAATGCTGATGGAGAATTAAGAGTGTTTAAGAATACTTTAGTTAAGCGTGCTCTTGACGATTTGAAAATCGATTTAGATGGTTTCTTAGAAGGACCAAATGCATTTATGTTTGGTCATGAACTTTTAGAACCAATTAAAGTTCTATCTAAGTTCGCAAAAGAAAATGATAAAGCTGAAATAAGAGTAGGTATTATCAATGGTTCACCTGCAGATCTTAAAACAATTCAAGAATATGCTACTATTCCATCAAGAGAAGGATTACTTACAATGCTTGCTGGTGGTATGATTCAATATGTTAGAGATTTAGCTATTGGACTTAATTTATATGCTGAAAAGCTAGAAAAATAATTTTGTAAAGTAGAAAGAAAGGAAGAAATATAATGGCAAAATTAACAAAAGATGAATTTATAAGTGCTTTAAAAGAAATGACTATTCTTGAAGTTAAAGAATTGGTTGATGCAATGAAGGAAGAATTTGGAGTAGATCCAAGTGCTGTTGCAGTTGCTGCTGCTCCAGCTGGTGGAGAGGCTGCTGCTGCAGAAGATGCTGCAAAAACTGTAGTATTAAAAAATGCTGGCGGTACTAAGATGCAAGTTATTAAATTGTTAAAGGAAATAACTGGTCTTGGACTTGTTGAAGCAAAAGGTTTAGCTGATAATGGTGGAAATGTTAAAGAAAACGTTCCTGCTAAAGAAGCTGAAGAAATTAAAGCACAATTAGAAGCTGCTGGTGCTGAAGTAGAACTAGTGTAATAATAAAAAAGAACGGAATAGTTCTTTTTTTGTGTTATAATATATTTGTTGATTGAATAAGCTAGAAAAATAGTTAGAGCTGTATTATAATTCATTAGTGGGTGAAGAATAATGAAATTAAATAATCATGGTTGGGGGACTGGAGAATTTATTTTTTCAGTAGTAGCTATCTTGGTATTGTTATTGATAGCGGTTTTTAATGCACATCGTTTATATAGTTCTTTAGATACTGAGGATAGTGTTGTAAATAATACAAGTAATAGTAGTATTGTTAAACCATCTGAGGAGAAGGGTGTTAAATCGGAAGAATATTCTGAAACCGAAACGGAGGTTGCTTATAATGAGGAATATTATACTGATTATCTAGAAAAGATGATAAATGCTACACGTAATTATATTATTTATGCTTCTTTGATTATTCCTGAAGAAGGGATGAAGGTAGAGTTGTCAACGCTAGTGGAGAAGAATTATATTGATCCTCTTAATGACATGTTAGATGGAAATATGTGTAATGGATATAGTATGATTAATATTAATTCTGATAGTAGTTTAAATATAAAAACATACTTGAGTTGTAGTAATTATGAAACAGAAGGATATTGAGGTGGTTAAATTGAAAAGAAAAAAAGTAAGGAAAAGTTTTGTAAATAGAATAGGTGATTTTTTTAGGGATAAATATAATAAGTATAAGCAGATTCCTGAAAAAACGAGAATGGTTATTAATATATGGTCTATTATAATCTTGATAATAATATTTATAATTATTATTTGTAATGTTAACAATAATAATTTGGAAAAATATACAGAACTAGAAAAAGAAGTGTCGGATGCTGCTATGAAGTATGCAGAAAAAAACAAATTGGCTGGGACAACGTCTCAAAAGGTTAGAATTGAAATGTCAGCACTTTTAGATGCTAAATATTTGGATGTAGATAAAAAAACAAAAGACACATGTATAGGATATGCTCTTGTTTATACTAATAGTGAGGATGAGACTAAAGCCAAGTCTTATATCTATTGTAAGGGTTATTCTACAGAAGGGTTTTCATTTGGTCAAAAATAGGTTGACAACGTAGAGATAAAATGTTATAGTATCTTTGCGTTTAAGTTGTGGTTCTGCTTAGGTAGAACCTGATTTAATAGATAATAGGATACACCAGGGTGTGTGTATATGAAAGGAGAGAATTATGCCAACTATTAATCAATTAGTAAAAAAGAGTAGAAAAGACAAAACTAAGAAGAGTAAGAGTCCGGTTTTAAACGTTGGATTTAATAGCATGGAAAGAAGAGCTACTGAACAAAACAGTCCTCAAAAGAGAGGAGTTTGTACAAGAGTAGGTACTCGTACTCCTAAAAAACCAAATTCAGCTTTAAGAAAATTTGCTCGTGTTAGATTGTCTAATGGACGTGAAGTTGATACTTACATTCCAGGCGAGGGTCACAATTTGCAAGAACACAGCGTTGTATTAGTACGTGGTGGTCGTGTAAAAGACTTAATCGGTGTTCGTTATCATATTATTCGTGGTACTTTGGATACTCAAGGAGTTAATAACAGAAAACAAGGCCGTAGTAAATATGGTACTAAAAAACCAAAAGATTCAAAATAAAATAATGAGAAAGGAGAGATACTATGCGTAAAAGACGTGCAGTAAAAAGAGACGTATTACCTGATCCAATTTATAATTCAAAAGTAGTTACAAAGTTGATAAATCAAATTATGAAAGATGGTAAAAAGGGTACTGCTGAGAGAATAATAAATGAAGCATTTGCACTTGTTAAAGAAAAGACAAAGGAAGAACCTATTGAAGTTTTTAATAAAGCATTGGAAAATATTAAGCCAGTTTTAGAAGTTAAATCAAGACGTGTTGGTGGATCTAATGTTCAAGTTCCTATTGAAGTAGATGATACTAGAGGACAAGCATTAGCTCTTCGCTGGTTAGTAAATTATGCAAAAACTAGGAATGGAAAGGGTATGGCTATTAATTTAGCTAATGAAATTATGGATGCTGCAAATGGTGTTGGTGGTGCTGTTAAAAAACGTGAAGATACTCACAAGATGGCTGAAGCTAATAAAGCATTTGCTCATTATAGATGGTAGGTGAAAAGTGATATGGCAAGAGATGTTACAATTGATAAGATTCGTAATATTGGTATAATGGCTCATATAGATGCTGGTAAAACTACTTTTACTGAAAGAGTTTTATTCCATACTGGTATTACTCATAAAATAGGTGAGACTCATGATGGTGAATCTCAAATGGACTGGATGGATCAAGAAAAAGAGAGAGGTATTACTATTACCAGTGCTGCTACAACGGCACATTGGAAAGGATATCGTTTGAACATTATTGATACTCCAGGACACGTAGACTTTACTGTTGAAGTACAAAGAAGTTTAAAGGTTCTTGATGGAGCTATTACAGTTTTGGATGCTCAACCAGGTGTTGAACCGCAATCTGAAACAGTTTGGCGTCAAGCTGATGAGTATAAGGTTCCTAGAATGTTCTTTGCTAATAAAATGGATAAAGTTGGTGCTGATTTTGAATATACATTGTCTACTATTAAAGATAGATTGAATGTTAATTATGCAGCAATCCAATGGCCTATTGGTGCTGAATCAGAATTTAATGGTATTATAGATTTGGTTACTAAAAAGGCTTATCAATATGATAAAGAACAACATGAAAATCCAGTTGAAATTGAAATACCTGATCATTTGAAAGACGTAGTAGAGGAAAGAAGATTAGAATTAATCGAGAAGGCTGTTGAATTTGATGATGCAGTAATGGAAAAATACTTAAATGGAGAAGAGTTAACGGTAGAAGAAATAAAGAAATGTATTCGTACTGGTGTGCTTAAAGCTGAGTTCTTCCCTGTAATGTGTGGAACTGCTCATTTCAATATTGGTGTTAAATTAGCGCTAGATGCTATCGTAGATTATTTCCCTGCTCCTACTGATGTAGAAGCTATTGAATGCTATAATCCAAAGACTGGTGAGGATGTTATAAGAAAACCAGGAGATAATGAACCATTTACAGCTATGGCATTCAAAATTATGACAGATCCATATGTTGGTCGTTTGGCTTTCTTTAGAGTTTATTCTGGTCATTTATCTAGTGGCTCATATGTATTGAATAGTACTAAGGGTGTAAAAGAAAGAATTGGTCGTATTTTACAAATGCATGCCAATACAAGAAAAGAAATAACAGATGTTTATTGTGGAGAAATAGCAGCTGCTGTTGGATTAAAAGATACAACTACTGCTGATACGCTATGTGATGAGAAACATCCGGTTGTTATGAAGGGTATGGAATTCCCACTACCAGTTATTGATGAAGCTATTGAACCAAAATCAAAAGCAGATCAAGACAAAATGGGAGTTGCGTTACAAAAACTAGCAGAAGAAGATCCAACATTTAAATATAAAACTGATCAAGAAACTGGTCAAACTGTAATCTCTGGTATGGGTGAGTTACACTTAGAGGTTCAAGTTGAAAGAATGAGAAGAGAATTCAATGTTGATTGTAATGTTGGACGTCCTCAAGTTGCTTATCGTGAAACATTAACACAAACCGCTGAATGTGAAGGTAAGTATATTAAACAATCTGGTGGACGTGGACAATACGGACATGTTTGGGTTAGATTTGAACCTAATAAAGACAAAGGTTATGAATTCGTTGATGCAATTGTAGGAGGAGTTGTTCCTCGTGAGTATATCCCTGTAACAGATAAGGGGTTACAAGAAGCAATGGCTGGCGGTATTTTAGCTGGTTATCCGATGGTTGATGTTAAAGCGACATTATTCGATGGTTCATACCATGATGTAGATTCATCAGAAATGGCATTTAAAGTTGCTGCAAGTTTAGCTTTGAAAGAAGCTTTAAAGAAATGTAATCCTGTTCTTCTAGAACCTATTATGAAAGTTGAAGTAGTAGTTCCAGAAGAGTATATGGGAAATGTAATGGGAGATTTAACTAGTAGACGTGGACGTCCATTAGGACAAGAATCTCGTGGAAATGCTCTTAAGATTGATGCGATGGTTCCACTATCTGAAATGTTCGGATATGCAACATCATTGCGTTCTAATTCTCAAGGACGTGGTACTTTCACAATGTTCTTAGATCATTATGAAGAAGTTCCAAAAAGTATTGCCGATGAAATAATTAAGAAAAACGGCGCACAACAAAAATAATACTTGAAAAACAATCAAGTGTTAGATAAAATAATTATGTATAAAAAAGGAGGAAAAAAATATGGCAAAAGAAAAATTTGACCGTTCTAAAGCACACGTTAATATTGGTACTATTGGACACGTTGACCATGGTAAAACAACATTAACTGCTGCAATTACAAAATACTTTGGTAAATTTGTTGATTATGCTGATATCGACAAAGCACCAGAAGAAAGAGAAAGAGGTATTACTATCAATACTGCTCACGTTGAGTATGAGACTGAAACTCGTCACTATGCTCACGTTGACTGCCCAGGACATGCTGATAGTATCAGCTGCAGATGGCCCAATGCCACAAACTCGTGAACATATCTTACTTGCTCGTCAAGTTGGAGTTCCAAAAATCGTTGTTTACATGAACAAATGTGATCAAGTTACTGATTCAGAATTACTTGATTTAGTTGAAATGGAAATTAGAGAATTATTAGGAGAATATGATTTTGATCCTGAATGTCCAATTATTAGAGGATCTGCATTGAAGGCTCTTGAAGGTGACGAAGCTGCTGTTCAATCTATTAAAGACTTAATGGCTGCTGTAGACTCATATATTGATGTTCCACCTCGTGATACTGATAAACCATTCTTAATGAGTATCGAAGACGTATTTACTATTTCTGGACGTGGTACTGTTGTTACAGGACGTGTTGAACGTGGTGAATTAAAACTTAACGACGAAGTTGAAATCGTTGGTTTAAGACCTACTCAAAAGACTGTTGTTACAGGTATCGAAATGTTTAGAAAATCACTTGATTCAGCTATAGCTGGTGATAATGCAGGTGCATTACTACGTGGTATTTCTAGAGATCAAGTTGAAAGAGGACAAGTTCTTGCTAAACCAGGAAGTGTTACTCCA
>CADCFX010000045.1 GCA_902800945.1 uncultured Erysipelotrichaceae bacterium
TATCAGCTTTATAGAGGAAATGAAAGAGACGATATTTCTTTCATGAAACGCCTAATAACAATGCCATTTTCCTTTCTAATAGATTTTAACGGTTTCTATGCTTACGACAAGAATATTAATACACAAACTATTGGAGCGTCAGAAGATTTATTTGATGGAACAACCGGAGAAGCATCTGCTAATAGTAAAGACTACTCCGAAACAAATATTCAAGTAGAAGGAGTAGACGAAGCAGATATCTTAAAAACAGATGGAGATTATATATACTCAATATCTAATAATAAAGTAATAATTACTAATGTAAAAGATCCAAATAATCCCATAATAGAATCAACAATATATGATGAGGAGACTATTCCTAATGAATTATTACTATATAAGAACAAAATAGTAATAATATCTTCGGATACGGATTATAATTCAAGAGATAATTATTATCAAAGATATTATAAAGCCAAAACTATTGTTGAAGTATATGATGTAACAAATAAAAGGAAACCAAAACTATTAAAAAACTATGAATTAAACGATGGATATTATTCTACCAGATGCATAGATGGAAAATTATATGTATTTGCTAATGGTTATTTAAAAGAAGCTAATAATAAAGTTAAAAGAGAATATAAAGAGGATAATAAAAAGAAAGAAATTCCTCTAAAAAATATTCATTATATTAAAGATAAATCTAATTATTATGAAACATTAATTGCCGAGTTAGATTTAAATGATATTAATGATATTAAAATATCTTCTTACCTAATAAATATTACTAATGCCTATATATCTAAAAACAATATTTATTTATTAAACATGGGTTATAATAATGATAAAGTAGAGATGAAAAGTATTTTTGGCTGGAAAGGTATATTCGGTTTAGCTGACTATATAAATAATAATAGATCATCATATGGAACAAAGATTTATAAATTTAATATTGATAATAAGAAAGGTGTTAAATATCAAACGCATACCCATTTAGAAGGAAAAACAATTAATCAATATTCTTTAGATGAAAAAGACGATAACTTAAGAGTAGCATTAGAAACATATGATGGAACAAGAATAACTGTTTTGGATAAAAATCTAAAACTATTAGGAGAAACAGAAAAACTAGAAGAAAATGAAAACATGTATGCTTCGCGTTTTATAGGAGATAAAGCTTATTTAGTTACATATCGAAATACGGATCCATTATTTGTTATAGATCTAAGTAATCCTAAAAAGCCTATAGTGCTTGGGGAATTAAAAATACCAGGCTATAGCACATATCTACACCCATACGATGAAAATCATTTAATAGGTATAGGTATAGATACGAAAGAAACTATTAATAGAGGTATTGATGGTACTGTTTATGGTACCAGTGTAAGGATAACAGGTATGAAGATGTGTCTATTTGATGTATCAGATGTTAATAATCCGGTAGAAATAGACAAAACTACTATTGGGGATTCTAGAACCGTTTCCGCTGTTCTAACCAATCCTAAAGCATTACTATTTTCTAAAGAAAAAGAATTACTAGCAATACCAGTAAATAATTATCAAGAAGACTTTGCAATAGACCAAACAGAGTCTTATGAAAAAGAAGTAGAATTGTTTAAAAAGAGAGACGATTATATATCAGAAGGTTATTTTGTATATCATATTGACTTAAAAGGATTCGATTTAAAAGGAGTAATTAACCACGAAAGAAATAGTATTAATAGATACTATTATAATGAATCTAAACTACTAAGAGGACTATACATAGATGATAATTTATATACTGTATCAGAAACAGAAATGAGAGTAAATAACTTGAGTGATTTAAAAGAATTAAGTAGATTAATAATTAGTAAAGGAGATAATTAAAATGAAAGAAAAAGAAAACAATAGAATAGTATCTCATATTGTATCATTAGTATTGGGAATAATTTCTATATTAACATCATTCTTTTGGTACATAACATTACCATCTGGTATTATTGCAATAGTATTAGGAGCAAAATCATATAAAAAAGAAGGAAAAAAACTAGGTTTAGCAGGATTAATAACAGGTATTATAGGAATATCCCTTTGCTTATTATTATATATATCTTTAATGATATTGATATTCTTAGAAAACCAAGTGTTTTAAAATAAAAGATTATTAGAGAACTGATTAAGTAAAAAATCAAAAAAGAACTTATTAAAGCCCTAATTCAATCCTATATTGAATTAGGGTTTTATAATGTACTGAATAACACTAGTATTCAAGAACTACACCACTTGAGATTTAATTTTATATAAAAGTATGATACTATATAATTGGATTAAATAGAGGAGAGTTTATATGAAAAAAAGATTAAAAATTGCTTTGGCCGCATTATTATTAATATTAGTAATAGGAATAATACTTTTTAAGAAGGAATCCGACACTAAAGACAAAACGGCTTTAGTTAATATAAATATAGAAGAAGTGTTAAAAACAGATGCTTATTCATATCTTCCTGAAAAAGCAAAAGATTATATTAGAAAGGTCTATAATGAAGAAGGGATTATTCTTCATACAGAAAAAAATAAAGAGAAGAATGTAGAGTACCTAAATCCAGCTTATATAGAATATTTAACTAGGAATGAAGAAGTGGCTGTTATTCCTAGTAGTACAATAGTGGATTTCGTTCCGGGCATAGTAAAAAATGCTGAAAACTTACCGTCAAAGTTCGATCTAAGAGATGTAGATGGTAAAAACTATGTTACACCATTTAAAAATCAAAGATCAGAAGGATTGTGTTGGGCTTATGCTGCAAATGCAACTCTAGAGAGTCATTTGTTGGTAACCAACAATAAACAATATGATGAGACGGCCACAATTCTTTCAGAACAACAAATTGATTATGCTACAGCAGCGAATGGAACAGTAGTAGATAATCAGATTTATGAAAATGAAAGGGAATTGTCTTCTGGCGGAAACTTTGAGGACGTTCAAAAAATACTAATAGATGGCCTAGGAGTAGTTTCAAATAGTTGGGATCAAGAACATCAAGCACAAATTAGGCAGAAATCTAAAATCGTATTGGAAGATATTTATAATTTTGATAATTCGTTGTATGAATTAAACGGAACCTATCATTTCCCAACTATTGATTTTCAAAAAGCGTCTGATACTGATAAAGAAAACTATATTAATGCCATTAAAGAGAGTCTTGTAGAATATGGAGGTGCTTGGGTATCTACAAATATTCAAAATGCTAATCGTAATACGTATGATGGGGAATTGATTAGAGTTATTAATGAAAAAAAGGGGAAAACTGCATTTGTATCTGAGTATCACGCTATGGAGATAATCGGATGGGATGATGATATTGAGTATATTACTTGCAATCACAATTATGGAGGCAACGCTCCTTCTGAATGTAATAATGATTACCGTACGGGAAAAGGAGTATGGATATTAAAAAATTCGTGGGGGGAAAGTAGAGAACCAGTAATGTATTTGGCTTATGAATCGTATAATACAGATATATTCTTTATCAGAGCTTTGGGAACAAGGACATGGGATAATTTCTATCAAGCAAAATACACTTATGTAAACTCCACGACGAGAAAATATATGATTCAAGATAATTATTATGTTAAAAATGAAGCAATCAATAGTATAAAGGCCGATTTGCCTCAAAATGCCAATCTTAAGTTTTATGTTAGTAATGATAATGGCGATTCATATACATTGATGGGAGAGATAAATACCTTATATGGTGGTATTTATACTCTGGATTTAACCTCTCAAAACATAGATTATTCGAATAATACAATAATAAAGGTTGTTACTGATAGGGATGTAGATTCAGTAAATGCTATTAGAATATATACGGACAACAAAGATGAAACAAAAGATATTCTTACCGATGATTATGAATATACTGGTTCTTTAAACAATTCAAAGTGGTTTGATTTCTTTGTTTTTTCGCAAACTAAAAACCTTTCTAATGGTACCGCATTAAGTGTAAAGATTCGAAATAGTTTAAATGAGTATGTGCCAGAAACTGCTTATTCCATATCTCTAAATAAAGTTTATGCTAATGTAAACTATGCAAAATTAAGCGTTAATTCCGATTATTTTTCTAAAGGTAACTATATTGTTGAAGTATACTATGATGGAGAACATTTTAAAACCTTCAACCTAAATATAACGAAAAATCTGTTAATTACTGAAGGTGAAGGAACAGACGAAAACCCATGGGAGATTCAGGAGACATGGCAATTTGATTATATTAGGAAAAATTTGAATGATAGCTTTGTTTTGATGAATGATCTTGACTTTGAATATGATACAAGAAATGAAAATGGCTTGTTTTATAATGATGGTTTAGGATTTGAGCCGATTAATGGTTTTAATGGATTTCTTGATGGCAATAATCACCAAATTAAAAATTTGTACTCTAAGGGAGCTTTAAATTCTAATGGAGTTCAGGTTACTAGGAAAAGCGGAATATTTGATCAAGTGAGTACTTATTTTTGCGAACTTAGCGTGTGTGGATTTAGAAATATTATTATTGTAAATCCTGAAATAGTAGGGGGATCTGATGTTGGGGGATTTATCAATTATATAGAGGCGGATGATCCTCAAAAATTTGTGTTCGAAAATATTTCCGTTCTGGGCGGAAGTGTTTCAGCACTAAATAATAATCGCGTAGGACTCGCCGGAGTTATAGGGCATTTTTACTTTGAAGGAGATAATCAAGCTATAACTATTAAAAATGTTTTCAATAGTGCCGTTCTTAATGGGGTTACGCAAAAGCCGAATAACTATTCCGGTACCATTAGCGGAGTAATAGGGAAGATTGGGACTGATGTTGGCGGTAATCTTTCTATAACTAATGTTATGAATGTTGGGAAGATTAACTCTTCTTTTGAGGATTCAGTAAATGGAGCAATAAATATACTCGGAGGATCTGATTATGAGTTGGAGCTAAATAACGTCATTAGTTTAAACAATGATTATGACGCTATTGGCGGTCTTCGTGGCCGTTATAGTGACCTCCATATTAGTATTAATAACGTTTATACTGATGCTACTAATGCATATGATGCTGAACATATAGAACGATATTTGACAAGCAGTAATAACATGTTAACCAATAAATCAATATATGAATTAGCTAATGCCGATTATAGCAATTGGCCCAATTTTAATTCTAATTGGACTCAATATAATGAAGACGGTATTAAAAGAATACCTGTTTTAAAAAATGTTTCTTACGAGTATTTTGGAATGAATAACGATGAAAACGAATTAATACTTAACGTTAATGATACATTTGATATTTTAGATTTGGCAACAAACAACATACTTAATAACGATATGGTTATATTAAAGGGTTGTAGCTATGATTTGGATGTTTGTGATTATACGACAAATGAACAAATAATCTCTTTAGAAGGAACTACTATTAAGGGCCTAAAAGCCGGAAAAACAACTATAATTGTTGGCAATAAACATGATGGATATATAGATGTAGTAAATGTTAATGTTGGAGATAGAAAAGAAATAACTTTTAATGCGAATGGCGGGAAAGGAGAAATGAGTAAGCAAATATTTTTAGCTGGGAATGAAGTGACTCTAGCTACGAATATTTTCACAAAAGCTGATTATAGGTTCGATCATTGGAATACCAAGGCTGACGATACGGGAACTAGTTATATAGATGGCCAAAAAATAACATTGGATGATAATGTTGAGCTGTTTGCTATTTGGAAGTCAAATATGGCTAATGTTACATTTGATGCTAATGGCGGAACCGGAACTATGCCTAATCAGTCTTTTGAAATTGGAAAACCATTTATTTTAGAGAATTGTAGTTTTGTACGCCAAGGACATATGTTTGTTGAGTGGAATACTAAAGCCGATGGAACTGGAACTAGCTATTCTGTTGGCCAGACCTTGACACTAGACGATGATATAACCTTGTATGCTATTTGGAAAAAAGTGAGATTCTATGTATCTTTTGACGCAAATGGTGGAAATGGTATGATGGCGACGCAAGAGTTTAAAGAGGGAGATGAAATCACACTAAGAGAAAACATATTTACAAGATTCGATTATTTATTCGTTCATTGGAACACCAAGGCTGATGATACAGGAACTAGTTATACAGATGGTCAATTCATGTTACTTTTAAAGAGAATGGTGGCTCGGGCTTTATGGCTCGGCAAGGATTTATAACTGACACCGAGATTACATTAGATATTAATAAGTATACAAAAGAAGATTATACATTTGATCATTGGAATACCAAGGCCGATGATACAGGAACTAGCTATACCGATGGTCAAAAAGTAACGTTAGATGGCGATTTGACTCTATACGCTATATGGGGGAAGAATACTTTGTATATTACATTTGATGCAAATGGTGGTACTGGTACCATGGAACCTCAGGAATTCCAAAGGGGAATTGAGCAAAGTATAAACCCAAATCTATTCACTAGAGAACACTATCAATTCGGTTCTTGGAATACGAAAGCAGATGGTACAGGAGATAGATATAATAGTGGTCAAAGTATAAGTATCAAAGAAGATTTAACATTATACGCGATGTATAATAAGGACTACTATTATGTAGTATATGAATTAAATGGCGGAACTGGTGTTTATAGTTCTAAAGAACCATATGAAACTATTGTAGAGGAACCGGATAATCCTACAAGAGAGGGATATATATTTGCCGGTTGGTATGCCGATGAGGAGTTAACTACACCTTTTGTATTTGGTAAACCATTAACGGAAAGTGTCTCTATATATGCCAAGTGGCGTCAGCCGGTTGTTACTTGGAATATAAATGGTGGTACTCCACAGTCTGGCTTCTCTTCTTCTGAAATGCATCCTGTAGATTACGAACTTAGCTTACCTACTGAAGAAGAATTAAAGGTGACTGCTCCGAAAGGGAATGAATTTGATGCTTATGAAATAGATGGTGGAAGATATTTACCAGGTCAAACAAAAACACTAACTGATGACTTAACAATAAAAATACTATGGAAGAAAACTATTCTTCCTGATCCAGAAGAGTCATATACTATTAGATTTAAAAAGAGTAAAGAACAAGATGAAATTGTCGATAGGGATACCAAATTAACAACTTATATTGCTAATAAAAAGCAAGATTTCTCTACAACTATAAATGATTTTAAAAATGGTAAAGAGAATATTACATTAGAAAGCTATAATGAGTTATTTACTAATAATAGTTATGCAGTTTTTGAAGAATTCTCTTTAAAGAATACTAATCGTAATGAAGAAGAAAATACTATTTCTTACGAATATGAAGTTTTGTATACGAAAGTAAATGTTAAAAGAGAGATTAATGAATACAAATTAGAAAAAGTTAAAGAGGAACAAGAACAATTAGATTTTGATACTAATATAGAAAACTATATGAACAATAAAAAAGAAGAATTCCAAAATGAAGTTAAAGATATCGATATAAACGACTTGTTCGTAATTGATAAGGAAAAAGAAATATATCAATATCCGGTATTTATTGATAAAGTATTAACGGATTCTAAAGAAGATGAAGAGAACAGTACTATTACAAACTACTATAGTTACAACTATAAACTAGTTAGTATCGTATTGGTTAAAGAATATGTGCTTAACGAAAATGATTATATTATTAGTTTTAAAGATAAAGCTGGTATAGATTTTAAATTCAATATAATTAGCATTATAAACAATATAGATTCTAATGCAATTAATAAAGCTAAAAAACTTGTGAATAAAAAAGAAAAGTTAATAGATTATTATCGAATAACTGTTACAAATGGTAATCAAGAAAAACATGAAGGACCATTTGAACTAAAACTAAAAATAACAGATAACATGCAAAAATTCAAAAAAATATATTTGCTATGTATCTCTGGAGAAAAAGCTGAAAAACCTATATATCTAACAAAAGAAGGAAAGTATTTAACTGGCTCTTTAGAACACTTAAGTGATTATATCTTAGTTGGAATAGAAGACGAAGTTAATCCTGAAACAAAAGATAGTATCTTAACATATATAGTCATTTCCTTGTTAATCCTCACAATAATAGTACTTTCTAAAAATTTTCTAAAAATAAAAAGGTATAATTAAAAGAAATTATATCTTTTTTATTGCAGTTATCTAAAAAGGTAGTATAATTCAATATGAAAATGGTTTTCAAATTGGAGGATTGCTATGCAAAGAGAAAAGTATAAAACTAAACAAAAAGAACACATATTAGAAATAATTAAGAATAAAAATAAAGAATTTACAGTTAAAGATATTTACCAAGAATTAAACAAAGAAATAGGAATGACAACTATTTATCGTTTAATTGATAATTTGGTAGAAGATGGAATCATTAATAAAAATGAAAAATACTATCAATATCTAGAACACTGTGATTGCGATAATCATTTTTATTTAAAATGTAATAATTGTGGAACTCTAATCCATGTAGATTGTGATTGTATTAATGATTTATTTTCACATATAAATAAGGAACATAAATTTAAACCTGATAAAGAAAAAATAATAATTAATGGTTTATGTAAAAAATGTATTTAAGGGATGGTAGAAGAATATGACGGATTGTATAATTGATGGTTTAATAGATTCTTTAAAACTATTACCTTATCTATTAATAACCTTTTTATTATTAGAATTCTTAGAACATAAGTTATCTAAGAAAAATGAAAAATTATTAAGTAAAACCAAAAAAGGTGGACCAATTATCGGTGGTTTACTAGGAGCCTTACCTCAATGTGGTTTTAGTTCTATGGCGGCCGAATTATTTTCTAGTCGTGTTATTACAATGGGTACTTTAATAGCTGTCTTCTTATCAACAAGTGATGAAATGTTACCAATTATGATTAGTGAAAAAGCTAGTATTTTACTATTATTAAAAATAATAGGTTTTAAAGTACTAGTAGGTATTATCATAGGTTTTGTCATTGATTTAATATACAAAAAGAATAAAAAAGAAGAAAAGACTCATATTCATGAATTGTGTGAACATGATCACTGTGATTGTGAACATGATGGTATCTTTTTAGCCAGTATTAAACATACTCTACAAATAGGATTATTCATACTAATAGCTAATTTATTGATCAATATCGTTATCTTTAAAATAGGTGAAGATAATCTTGGTAATATATTACTTCATAAAAACATTTTAACTTATTTCGCTGCTAGTCTTATTGGTTTAATACCTAACTGTGCCGGTAGTGTTATTATTACCGAATTATATCTAGCTAAATTAATAACTATTGGTAACTTATTATCCGGTTTATTAACAGGTAGTGGTTTAGGAATACTATTATTATTTAAAACTAATAAGAATATGAAAGAAAATTTAAGTATTCTATCAATCATCTATTTTGTAGGAGTATTAATAGGTATTATAGTAGATTTAATAATATAAATATATGACTCAACTAATTGTTGAGTTTTTTCTACTGCTTTTTTATTGTATAATATACGTATATAATGTTAAGACTATTTAGAAAGGAAGTAATAAAAATGACAAGAAGAAAAGGAAGAAAACAAAGAAGAAAGATATTAACTGCTATATTAATAGTATTATTTGCTATTGGACTTATCGCTTACATTAATATAAACAATAAATATGATAATACTAAAATACTGAAAGAAGAAAAAACATTAATAGCAAAACAATCAAAAATAGAAGAAGGATTCAAAATAAAGGGTTATACTTTTGAAACACCCAATATTATTTTAGATCCTTATGATAACTCCCCATTAACAGCTCTTATATTATTTGAAACCAATAATGAAGTACAAGTTAGTGTAACAGTTCAAGGAAAAGATAAACTATCTACCATTTCTCATGCAGAGAGTAAAAAGACAAAAAAACACTATATAGAAGTACTAGGATTATATCCAGATAAGGTAAATAAAGTTACTTTGGAATACACGGATAATGATGTAGTATTTAAAAAAGATTTAGAAATAAAAACTAGTAAACTACCAGATGATTTTGTTATTGCTACTAGTGTTAAAGCTGATAAAACTAAATTAGATGATAGTTTTTACTTCTTTTCGCCAGCTTCTAAAGGATATACAAGTGCATATGATGTTAATGGTGATGTAAGATGGTATTTATCTAATAATGCTGTATGGCGTATTAAAAGGCTAGCCAATGGGCATTTAATGACCAGTACAGAAAGATTAATCAATTTCCCTTATTATATGACCGGTTTATATGAAATGGATATGTTAGGTAAAATATATAATGAATATACGTTACCAGGGGGATATCATCATGATTATTACGAAATGGAAAATGGAAACATTTTAGTAGCTACTGATGATTTTAATAATGTAGATGGTACTGTTGAAGATTATATAGTTGAAATTGACAGAAAAAAGGGAGATATAGTTAAAAAATTTGACTTAAAAGATATCTTAAACATGGAAGATGGTCAATCAGAGAATTGGACTGCTTACGACTGGTTCCATAACAATGCTGTTTGGTATGATAAAAAGACTAATTCAGTAACTCTATCTGGCCGTCATCAAGATGCCGTAATTAATATTAATTATAAAACTGGTAAACTTAACTGGATTATCGGTGATCCTACTAATTGGAGTAAAGAATATCAAAAATACTTCTTTAAACCAGTAGGTAATAATTTTGAATGGCAATGGTCTCAACATGCCGCCATGGTTACTCCAGAAGGGTATATATTTATCTTAGATAATGGTAATAATAAATCAAAAGATAAAAATAATTATGTTTCAGCAGAAAAAAGCTATACTCGTGGTGTAATGTATAAAATAGATACTAAGAATATGACTATTGAACAAATATGGCAATATGGTAAAGAAAGAGGTTCATCATTCTATTCTCCGTACATATCTGATGTTGATTATTTAACCAAAGACCATTATATAGTTCATTCTGGAGGAATAGTTAATGTTGATGGTAAACCATCAAATCAACCAGCTGGCTTAACAACCGGTAATATTATATTAAAATCAGATACTGTCGAAATACTTAATAATAGAGTAATTTATGAATTAGTATTACCGACTAACTATTATCGTGTTGAAAAGATGAAGATATATACTGATAATGATTTCAGTTTAGGTACTGCTGAAAGATTAGGAGAATTTAACGAAACGGAAGTAACTAAAACTAAATTATTAGGACTAGAAAAAGCTAAGAAGATTGATGATGAGTATAAATCTCATAATATTAAAAAGTAAAAACTAATGTTAAAGTAATACTTTATAAGAATCTAATTTCTAAAGTATATGACTTTAGAGTTAATAGAAGACCTTATACTGCTCTATGTATTGATGTCTTTAGTGAAGACGAAAATGAAAATGGTCTAGTAATAAGTAGATATATTAATAATACTAATTTATCTGGTAAATATTCTATTTACTTAGATATAAATGGAACTTTATATAATACCGGTGAAGCAGTAGAATTCTAAAAGAAAATCTTTAAATGATTTTCTTTTTTTCGTATAATACATAGTAATAAAGAAGGTGCATTATAATGGATAAAAATAGAATAACTAAAATGGAAGAATACTTAGATTTAACCAAAAATACTATAAATGATATTAATAAAGCTATAAAACAGTTTAAAAAAAATAAAAAGAGAATATATGAATTATCTAACTACTATGGTAGTAATGATTGGTACACTGATCGTGAAAACTTTGATAATAGTATTAAAGCCGGAATCCTAAGTGAAGATTTACCATATGATACTTTAATCGAATTACATTCTCTAGCTATTGATTTAATATCACTAGGAACAGATATATTAAAAAATGAATAGAAGAGGCGATATTATGGAACAATCATCATTATTTGATTTGCCATTTAATGAACCACTAGCATCACGTATGCGACCCCGTTCTTTAGAAGAATTTGTTGGTCAAGAACATCTATTAGGTAAAAATAAATTACTTCGAAGAATGATAGAAACCGATCAGGTATCATCCATGATATTTTGGGGCCCACCAGGAGTAGGTAAAACTACCTTGGCAAGAATTATTGCCAATAAAACAGAATCAGAGTTTATAAACTTTTCAGCTGTAACATCAGGCATTAAAGAAATAAAAAAAGTAATGGAAGACGCTGATAAGAATAAACATTTAGGTATTAAGACAATAGTTTTTGTCGATGAAATTCATCGCTTTAATAAGGCTCAACAAGATGCCTTCTTACCCTTTGTTGAAAAAGGATCCATTATCTTAATTGGTGCTACAACAGAAAATCCTTCCTTTGAAATCAATAACGCTTTATTATCTAGGTGTAGAGTTTTCGTATTAAATGAACTAACTATTGATGATATTAAGACGCTTTTAAATAGAGCAATTCACGATGAAAGGGGATTTGGTTCAGAAAAGATTAGTATTTCTAATGAAGATATACGTATCATTGCGGAATTCTCTAATGGTGATGCTAGAAGTGCTTTGGCTACACTAGATATGTTAGTGATAAATGGTACTACTGATAAAAAAGGTATTATAAAAATAAACAAAACAACTATTGAAGAATGTTTAACTAAAAAAACTCTTCTATATGATAAAAATGGTGAAGAACATTATAATATAATTTCCGCATTACATAAATCAATGAGAAATAGTGACCCTGATGCTGCGGTTTACTGGCTAGCTCGTATGTTAGAAGCTGGAGAAGACCCTTTATATATAGCCAGAAGAATTACTAGATTTGCCTCTGAAGATATCGGTTTAGCTGATACCAACGCTCTAAATGTGGCAATTAATGTCTATCATGCTTGTCATTTTATAGGTGTTCCAGAATGCAACGTGCATTTAACAGAAGCTGTTATTTATATGTCTTTAGCACCTAAATCTAATTCTTGTTATATTGCATATGGCAAAGCTAGTAGTGATGCAAAACGTATGTTATCAGAACCAGTTCCTTTAAATATTCGTAATGCTCCAACTAAGTTAATGAAAGAATTACATTATGGTGAAGGTTACGAGTATGCACACGATACAAAAGAAAAATTAACAACGATGAATTGCCTACCAGATAGTTTACTAGATAAGACATATTATAATCCAACTACTCAGGGTAATGAACATCGTTTTAAGGAAAGATTAGAAGCAATAAAGAAGTGGAAAAATGAGCATAAATAAGTACATTTAATACTATAAAAAATATATATAATAAAGAAGTGTTTATTGATTATATATGTCCTAACTATAGTTGTTAAAAAGAAATAGGTATTTTTAACCTAGGAGATAAAAAACATAAAGCTTCCATTAAACTTAAAGATAAGAGCTATGAAACCTTTGTAGGATATATTAATATCGAAGACATAAGAATAATAAAAACTGAGCTAAGCCTCAGTTTTTATTATTATTTCTAATAGTTTATCATGTATTAAGCCATTACTTATTAGAGCCCCTTCAATACCTTTGTTGTATTTTTGTGCTTTACCATAGAAAGATGTAACTTTACCACCAGCTTCTGTTACTATTAATTTACTAGCTGCCATATCGCAATGACCATGATCATAGCCTGGGAATAGTTCGCCAGATATTTTACCGCTGGCAATAGCCATACAGGCTCTAGCAACACTACCAATTATAGATATGGCATTATTCTTTCTTAGTTCAGTGATTACTTTAAAAGTATCATATTTCATATTATTCCACATACAAAAGTCAATTGTACTGCCAGTTTCGTTTAAATCAATATTATTAACGTGAATAGAATTGCCATTACAATAAGCGCCTTCACCGATAATAGCTGTGTACATTTCATCTAAGTAGGGATCGTAGACAACACCTACTGAGGGCTCACCATCTATAACTAGTGCTAAAGAAAACACTGATATAGGTATATGTCTAGTGTATGAGGAAGTTCCATCAATTGGGTCTAATACCCATAAGTATTCTCTATCACTTAAGTATTTCTCTTCTTCGCCATCTATGCCATGGTTTGGATATTTCTTTTTTACTTCTTCTATAACCATTTTATTAATTAATTTGTCAGCAATAGTAACAGGACTTTTATCACTTTTATATTCTATTTGATTGTTTTTATAAAAGTATTCCTTCATTATTATTCCGGCTTTTTTAGCTAGCTCTTTAGCAAATTCTAAGTATTCCTTCATTTAATATCACCAATTAATATTATAGCATTTTTCTTTAAATAAAAAACAAATCATTATGATTTGTTTTAGCTATTTGAAATTTAAACTATTTTCAATTCTATTTAATGCCTTCTCGCAAGTAGTACCAGATCCAAAATCAGAATAACTCATTTCATAATAAGTCTTATTATTATCTTGAGCAAAATAATGATACTCTACCATGTTGCTAGCGATTTCATCTTTAACAATATACCAATCTACACCATTGATAGTTTTTTTATCTCCAGTCTTTCCGGCCTGGAAAATATTAGCAAATTCTTCAATAGTTTCAGTGCTATCATTTTTAGAAGAGAAAAAACTTAAACTACAAGCATCATCAAACTTCCCGTTAGAACCCATCTTATTATAGATGTATTGGTATGCTGAAAAAGTCAAAGAAGAATCTTCAATTTTATCAACAGATTCTTTAGAAAAATCCTCCGGAACTTCATAAGAAAGTGTCCCGAACTTATCTTTTTTAGTTTTGTTAACATCTAAATCTTTAGAACCACAAGCTGATAAAAAAACTATACTAAGTATTAAAAATGGTATTAATAATACTCTTTTTTTCATTTCCCACATCCTCCTCTAAATAATTATAAATGTATCATTATTCTTTTTCAATACTCTTTTTTTGGCTAGTATATAACTCGATTTTTATGTGTAATTTAGTTGAGAGTAGTGAGTAAAGGAGATAAAAATGAAAAAGATTAATAACTATATTATCTATTTTATGTTATATGCGATGATTGGTTGGATATATGAAGTGTTTTTAGAAGTAGTAGTATATCGCTGGGGCTTTTCTAATCGTGGAGTATTATTCGGTCCATGGCTTCCGGTATATGGCTTTGGGGCTTTAATATTTATATTCGCAATATATCCTTTAATAAAAGATAGGAAATATCCTCAAAAGTTATATTATATTCCTTTAGTATTTATTGGTTGTATGCTATCAGCAACATTATTAGAACTTCTAACTTCATATATATGTGAATTCTTTACAGGATCATGGCCATGGCAAACATATGCCGATTATAAGATTAATTTCCAAGCCCGTATAGCTTTATCTCCATCTTTAAGATTCGGATTAGGTGGAACCATATTCCTATATTTGTTACAGCCAATGTTTGAGAAAATATGTGAAAGAATGGGAGAAAAAACCAAAATGGTATCATATATAATTATATTAGTATTAATAATAGATGCTATATACTCTTTCATAATCAAATAAAAGCTTTAAGAGGAATAGTATGAATTTAAAAAAGTATGATAATAAAAGAGTAAGGTTTATAGATTATGAAAATAATATTATTGAAGGAATAAGTGAATACTATACTAAAGAAATGGCTGATGCTATATATGGAATAGATTCTGAGTGTTTAAAGATTACTTGTTTCCTATTTAGAAAAGAAGAAATAAATAATATAACTATTATTGATGAATTTA
>CADCFX010000046.1:0-763 GCA_902800945.1 uncultured Erysipelotrichaceae bacterium
ATGGTATAAAGAAATGTATGATTTTGGATTAACCCCTAAGGAAAGAGATTATCTTGAACCATATTTCAAGTCTTCATATGGTGTACCTCCTTCACAGGAACAGTTGATGTTAATGTTAATGGATAAGAATATTTGCGGTTTTACCTTGGCAGAAGCAAACACCGCCAGAAAAATAGTAGGTAAAAAGCAAATGAGTAAAATTCCAGAGTTACATCAAAAAATATTAGATAAGGCATCTTCTCCAAAACTTGGTAAGTATGTATGGGAAAACGGAGTTGGTCCTCAGATGGGATACTCATTCTCAATTATCCATGCTCTTGCTTATAGTTTTATCGGTTTTCAAACTGCTTATATTGCAACACAATGGAATCCAATTTATTGGGATACAGCTTGTCTTGTTGTTAATAGTGGTAGTCTTGAAGATGAAGATGATAATGAATATGATGAAGATGGTCAGCCAGTAAAAAAGAAAGAACAAGCTACTGATTATGGGAAAATAGCAAAAGCTATTGGTGAAATAATTGGGGATGGAATTAAAATATCTTTGGTAGATATAAATAAATCCGATTATGGTTTTAAACCAGATGTTAAAAATAACCAAATCTTGTTCGGTATGAAAGCATTAAATGGAGTAGGCTCTCCTATTATCGAACAAATCAAAGCGAATAGACCTTATGTATCTTTTAAAGATTTTCTTAATAGATGCCCTCTTAATAAAACTGCAATGATAAGTTTAATTAAAGCTGGAGCATTTGATAATCTT
>CADCFX010000046.1:813-6705 GCA_902800945.1 uncultured Erysipelotrichaceae bacterium
TTACAGAATTTTAGTGGTTTAATTAATTTAGATTTAATACCTCAAGAACTTTCTTTTCAAAAAAGGGTGTTCAATTTTAATAAATATTTGAAAGCGTATAAATGGAAAGAAGATAATATAAATTATTATTATATTCCACATGAATATGCAATTAAATTTTATCTTAATAATTTTGACCCAGATACTATCGATAAAGTTTCAAATGGTATCCCCATGATTGAACAAAAAAACTGGGAAAAAATTTATCAAAAGGTAATGGATACTGCTAGAGATTGGTTAAAAGAAAATCAACAGCAGTTATTAAAAGAAGTAAACCAAAAACTGTTTAAAGCAGAATGGGATAAGTATGCAATGGGCAATATTTCTGCATGGGAAATGTCTTCATTATGTTTTTATTATCATGACCATGAGTTAAAAAATATTAACAATAGGAAATATGGAATTGTAGATTTTAATAATCTTCCTGTAATTCCTGAAGTAGATTATTTCTTTAAAAGAAATGGAGTTCAAATTCCTATTTATAAATTATGTAGAATCGCAGGAACAGTAATTGGTAAGAATGACACGCGGCATTCGGTTGTACTACTTACTACATCTGGAGTTGTGAATGTAAAGCTGACTAGAGATTATTATGCAATGTTCAATCGTCAGATTAGTGAAGTAAATGATAAAGGTGAAAAGAAAGTTAAAGAGAAAGGCTGGTTTACCAGAGGAACAAAATTATTAGTTACTGGATATAGAAGAGATGATACTTTCGTAGCTAAAAAATATAAATCTACTGGTGGGCATCAATTATACAAAATTATTGAAGTAGCCGGTAAGAATATTTCTCTAACAGCCACTCGTTATGGAATGGAGGAAAACAATGAGTAATTAGAAATATAAGTTAATAGCATTATTTGGAGAATCTGGGAGTGGAAAAGATTTCGCTCTCAGAGAACTTCTTCAAACTAGTTTTGGTCAAGATAATTTATTTAGAGTAGTTTCTTATACTACGCGGCCGATGCGCAAAGGAGAAGAGGCTGGAGTTAACTACCACTTCTTACCAGCGGCCGCAGATTTCTTTGCTAAAGAACTAATAGAACATGTAGAGTTCCGAAATTGGTTCTATGGTAGTGCTATTGATAATTTAAATAAAGATAAAATTAATATAGGTATATATGATATTCGACGTATTCAACAAATTATAAAGAATGAAAATATTGAATGTTATCCTATCTATATTAAGTCATCTGATAAAACTAGATTAATGCGTCAATTACAACGAGAGGAATCTCCTGATTGTGATGAGATTATTCGACGTTTTATTGCAGATAAAAAAGATTTTATTCCAGTTATATATAATACAACAGGTTTTGATTTTGTTACTATTGAAAATAATGATAATAAATTTACATTATTAAATGATATTATTTCTTATATTAAAGAAAATATTTTAAAATGATAAGGACAGAATGAAGTAATAAAGTCTTTATCATTTTAAAATATTAATATCAAACAGAAGGAGAGATTTTATGCAAAAGATTATTTTTTATACAACTAACTGTCCTAGATGTCAAGTATTAAAAAAGAAAATGGATGCGCTAGGAATTGAATATGAATTACAAGATGATATAGAAGAAATGATGTTATGGGGAGTTCAAACGGTTCCTATGTTAAGAATTGAAAAACAATTATTAGATTTCTCTCAAGCTGTAAAATGGTTAAAGGAGTACGAGAAGAATGAAAATTGATATTAAATTAAGTAAGAACTTTGTGACACAATATAATAAACTGCAAGGAGAGTTCGGGACAGACATTGCTAGAATTAATGGATTTGACGATGCTCAACTTAGTTATACAGATTTCATTGATAATTTTATTGATGAGACTACCGTAGCAGATGCTTCTATTGATGGAAATAGTAATGTAACTAAGAAAGATATAGTAACATTACTCTCAGAAATGCCAAAACCTCATAGAAAGTTATTAGCTTTTAATAAAATCTATTACGAGATTCAAAAGAAGTATGGATTTAAAGCTGCTAATACTTGGCTTAGAATGGAATGGATGGGACAGCTTTATATGCACGATGCAGACACATCGACATTTAAACATTATTGTTTTGCTTATGACTTAAAAGATTTGGCAGAAAAGGGTCTTTATTTTATTGACGGAACCTTTAATGCTAAACCACCAAAACATTTGGAAGTATTTGTAGATTTTGTAAAAGAGTTTATTGGTTTTGCTAGTAATAGAAGTTCAGGTGCAGTTGGTTTACCAAACCTAATTCCTTATATGTATTATTTCTGGAAGAAAGATGTAGATAATAATTATCTTGGAATTACATCTAGTGGTAACGCAGAGAACTATGCTAGACAAAATTTCCAGCGTTTTATTTATGCAGTAAACCAACCTTATACCAGAGATGGACAACAGTCCGCATTTACAAATACATCAATTTTTGATAGACCTTATTTTGAAGCATTGTTTGGAGGTTCAGAATTTCCAGATGGTTCTTTTATGATTGATTACGAAGAAGAGATTATTGATTTCCAAAGAATATATATGGAAGAAATGGCTCATATTAGAAAAGAAAATATGTTCACATTTCCTGTTAGTACAATTTCTCTTTTAAGACAAAAAGGAGAATTTGTAGATAAGCCCTTTGCAGAATGGGCTATTCGCCATAATATGCAATGGAATGATAGTAATATTTTTGTAGATGATTCAGTAAATAGTTTAAGTAATTGTTGCAGGTTAAAAAGTGATATACGAGATTTAGGTTATTTCAACAGTATCGGGGGAACGGCTCTCAAAGTAGGAAGTGTCAAAGTTTCTACAATTAATCTTGCAAGGTTAGCTCTTGATACAACTTCAGAGGAAGAATATTTAGCCGAGCTTGAGCGCAGACTAGAGACTAATTTACAAGGTTTAGATGTAGTACGACATATTATCAAAAGAAATGTATAGAAAGGGTTACTCCCTAATTTTAAACACAAACTTGTAGATTTTGAACACTTATACAACACCATTGGCTTTATTGGAGTGTATGAAACAATGAAGAAGTTTGGATACACAAGAGTAGATGAGTTTGGGAATACTTTCTATACAGATGAAGCTCTAGCTTTCGGACAGAAAATTTTCAAGACAATGCGGGCGGCAGCCGATAGATTTATAGAAAAGAACCAGTGTGATTATATGATTAATACTGAACAAATCCCCGGTGAATCAGCGGCCGCAAAATTAATAAAGAAAGATAAATTCTTTTATCCAAATGCAAATATATATGATTTACCTCTTTATGGTAATCAGTTTATGCCTCTTGGTATTAAGACAACTCTTCAGGAAAGAATTAAAGTACAAGCTATCTTTGATAGATATTGTAATGGAGGCTCAATTCTTCACGCTAATATTGATGCACCTTTTGATTCTTTTGAAAAAGCCTGGAAGATGGTTAATTATATTGCAGACCAGGGTGTAACTTATTTTGCATTTAATACTAAGATTCAAGCATGTGAAGATAATCATGCTTTTTATGGAACTACATGTCCAGTATGTGGTAAACCAATATATACAGAATATACTCGTATTGTAGGTTTTTATACTCCTATTAGAACATGGAGCAGAGAAAGAAAACATGAATATGGTATGAGAAGATGGGAAGCAATAAACAAAACAGCCGAGGAGATTAATTAATGATTACATTAAAAGGAATTATTGATGAAGATTTTGTTAATTATAAAAAACCTGCTATGGTAATTATGTATCCCCATTGTAATTTTAAATGTGATAAAGAATTTGGAAAACCAATTTGTCAAAATAGTGCTCTTGCTCAGGCTCCAGATATTGAAATTGGGCCTAGAGCATTACTTGAAAGATATTTAAAAAATCCTATCACTGAAGCGATTGTCTTTCAAGGATTAGAACCATTAGATGATTTATGGGAAATTAATTTTTTAATAAATGGATTACGTTTTAATTATAATTGCAATGACGATGTTGTAATTTATACAGGATATAATAAAGATGAAATAAATAAAGAATTTCTTTATAGAATGAAATGTCTAGGAAATGTAATTATCAAATACGGTCGATACATTCCAAATCAAACTCCTCATTATGATGAAGTGTTAGGTGTAAATCTTGCTTCCGATAATCAATATGCGGAAAGGTTGTGAAACATTGAAAGTAAAAATTTCAGAAGATACAGAACTTGTAAATTAGATAAGGGCAAAGTTAAAAGAGCGAAATGGACTTTGCCCTTGTAAAATAAATGATATTCCAGAGAATTATTGTATGTGTAAAGATTTTTTAAATCAAGAATTAGGAGAATGTCATTGCGGATTATATATAAAAACGGAGATATAAAATGGAAACTAAAAGTCAGCTTTCTTTAGGGACATTATATGAAGCCAATAAGCGATTAATGTCGAATAAAGAAATATTTAAACCAATGAATATATTGGAAATAGGTGGAGCACAGGCAAAAATTGAAGATTTCTTTAATATGAAATGTGATAATTATGCAATGTTATATTGCAAAGATAGAAGTGATATAACCATATTTCATATGTATGAAAAACAAAATCCCAATCCCCCAGCTTTAGCGGCAAAAGAGTGTATTGGTTGTTGCACAGATAGAGGAGAATTATTATCAATAGAAGAACAATCAGATGGTAATTTTGAAATATGGATAAGAATTGATGATGAACCTTATGCTTATTATCTATTTCCATATGATAATGCTGTCATAGAAGTTTAAGGAGAAACATTATGAGAGTTTTTTGTAATATTTGTTTAGGAAATTATATACAGAATGTAAGTATTATAGATGATAAAGGTTTAGTTAGAATTGAAAAAGTACCTACTCCTGATTTACCAGTATTCTTTTCTGAATTAAAAGAAGTAAATGAGATTACTTTAAAAGGTCCAGATACTTATATTAAGAAAGTTCAGAAAGATACAGAATATCAAGTGGATAATACTAGACCTATAAAATTTATTTTACAATCATAAAAAATTATGATATAATTATTTTAATAAGAGTTAAAAGGAGATTTAAAATGAGTTGTTATTTAATTAAAGTAACTGAACAATATAGATGTGATACAGAAGCAGAAGCTGAAGTTCTTATTAATGAAGCAAAAGAGAGCGGGCAGTATACTGTTGTAAAATCAAGTAGTGAAATTAAAACTACAAAAGCAAAAGGCGAAGTAGTAGATGAATGGAGAAGAGTTCTTAGTTGTGTTCACCAAAGACACCATAAGAGACATCGTCCACAAGTACATGAAGAACAACTACGGCAACATCGTTACCATCAACCACAATGGAGAAGAGACCTCTAGCGCAGCAACCATCATCGAGTCTTATTTTGTAGACCATGAGAATGGACCAGTCCCTGCTTTGTGGGAAGACAGAAGTGGAACAATATTGCCAGACGGCTCTTGGTATGTCACCTACAAGATAGAAGATGACACCCTCTGGAACCAAGTAAAGAATGGTGAAGTGAAAGGATTCTCAATCGAACTGTTTGCTGGACTAGAAGCAGCTTTCGAGAAGAAGATGACAGAAGATGAGGAACTGATGAGCAACCTTTAAATGCCCTCTAGATGCATCAATCTGTCATGACAATAAAACTACAATACCATGGACTTTAACAACACTAGAGAGCAACTAAATGCACTTATAAGGACCGAACTGACCAAGGCTGGAATGAAGACAGGATCCTCTCTCATGAACTTCAGTACCACAATATCATACAGAGGTACCTTGATAGAGATCGTAGTGACATTTCCAAAACATTTCGACTATGTTGACCTTGGCACTCGGCCACATAAGATACAATATGGCGCAAAGATGCCACCAGTCTCTGCCATCATGGAATGGATCTCACTGAAGACCAATCTTCCA
>CADCFX010000047.1 GCA_902800945.1 uncultured Erysipelotrichaceae bacterium
TCTAAAGTGGCGGATATGTCCCTAAAAGATGTATCTCTAGTTATAGGAATTATTGCGACTAGTGCAGTATATATTGCAACAATTACTGCAAATATAATTAGTTTTTTCCAAGTTAAATCAATTCCCCCAAATATTTTTTTCATAATACCTCTCTCTTTCTTTATTGATTGTATCATATGATTATGATTCTTTTAGCCTTATTTTCATTCCTAAATTTTTGATAATTACCCCTGTTTCTGTTGAGAGCTTTATAAATGGTTTTAAATGGTTATTTCTATTTTTTACATCGAAAAAGAATTACTGTATTCTTCTTTGGCTTTCTTAACATTTCTTATAGTTCTTCTTTAATCTTTTTGGCTAACACATCTATGGTTCTTTCTATTTCTTCTAGACTGTTTTCTGTGTTTATGGAATAAAATATTTTATCTCTGGGAATTCTTATGTCTTTTCTTATTTCTAACTATCTATAATAGTCCTCTTCTGTCGCTCTTGAGTAGTCATTATTATTACCAAATGATTTCTTTCTTAGATTTATTCTTTTTAATGCTTCTTCTTTGCTGCAAGTTAGTTCTATCAGAAATAGTTTTGCATTATACTTTTTAAAGTTATTAATAGCTTGCTCCCAGGCAAACATAATGTTAACATCTATTATATGGCTTGTTTTGTTCGCTAGTAAATAATGGGTTCTTTCATCAGCTATTCTCTTAATATCTTCTTCATGCTTTTTATTATCAAAGCCTAGTTCGCCGTATAGCCTTCTTATTTTGTCATTTGTACAGACGGTAATTCCGAGTTTTGCCCCAAGTATATTCGCTATTGTAGACTTTCCACATCCTGGACCGGCTATAAAGGATATACCATATACCGGTTCTTTGGAGTTAAGTGGTATTTCATCCAATACCTTTTTTAGCATTTTTTTATATGAATATTTCATGAAAATCACCTATTAATTGTTATAACGAATATTTTTTTGATTTTAATTCTTTATAGATTCTATTGTTCATCCATAGGGGGATTTTTTCACCAACATCCATTTTTTGGGTATGATAAGCAAGCATTTCTTCGTATAATTCGATGGCGATTATTTTATTAGCGTCATTGCCATTTTTTTCTAGCAAGCGTTTATATGAGAATTCTAATACTTCATCTACGTATTGATTAAAGGTTTTTAATAATCCTCCTCCTAGCGATGATTTTATTCTGGAGGAAGAGGGTTCTACTCCTCGCATTGCAATAGAATAATATGGGTTATCACCCAAAGTTGCAGAAAAAGGTTGTGGTCCGCCAAAATTTCTAATTGCGTTATTAACTTTGTTTCCATATTTTTGCTCGTTTCTCAAGCCCTCTAATATTTTAACCGCCTCTAATAGGTTTTCTATGTCGGTATAAAGAATTATCCCATCCGATTGGTCTAGTCTCACTTTGCATCTTATGTAAGTTCTTCTTTTTTGAGCCTCATTTTGGAATGCCTGGAGAAACGCTATTACATCTTCACTTTTTAAGGAGGGTGAATTTCTCAAAACCAATCTATAATTAACATCAGAATCATTGGGTGGATCTCTTCCCATTATATTTTCAATGCTATTCTCATCATATAGCATTTCGAGCAATTCGTCTGAATCTTGTATATCTAAAAGATCTTCTTTTATTTCTTTTTTAGTATCGCCTGTTTCCGAAGACTGAACGTTTCGACCATTGCCTTGACCAATTAACGATCCTATTAATTCTTTTAGCATAATTGATCTCTCCTTTGTGTCATGTATTACTTAATCATCTTTTCAAAAGCATTTGCATTAAGAATTGTGTTGGAAATGAATTTCCCGTCATAAAAATTGGCCCAATTATTAATTATACACGGAGCGTTTTTAGCTTTATCCAACGAATCTATTTTTATAAAATCCAACTTAATTCCTTTTTCTTTTGCATAGTTAGATAATTCTTCAATTTCATATTCTACATAAGGGCATTCGTTAGAATAATAGATAGTAAAGTTTTTGCTATTAATTTCCATCTTACGGGCCGAATCGCAAAATTTAGGGGTATCGTTGTCATCAAATTGTAATGCCATTAATTCATAATCACTTATTGTATCTACGGTTTTAAAGCCGAAATGTTCATAGAATTTCTTATCGCCAATAAATGGCTTTTTCTTCTTAGTAACAATTGTGCAAATACCACTCATTTTTTTTGATTTTGCATCATCGATAGCGTACTCTAATAATTCTTTACCAATACCTTTTCCTTTAAAACTGCCAGCTACCCATAGGCAATAAATATACATATAGTTTTCGCCATTAATAGGTACCCATGCCGTTTCTATAGGTTCATATTCTATAAATATTTTGCCTCTTGCATTTAGTTTTCTAAAAATGTGACCATCTTTTAATTTACTTTTTATCCACTCTTTCTTTTTGTCTACCCCTTTTTGATGTTTGGGATCGCCAATAGCACAACAAATATGTTCTTTATCAATATTCTTGCCGTCCAAATTAATATACTCGTTCATTTTATACCCACTTTCTTATATTATAGTATATAACTCTATTTTATAACTTTATCAATCTTTTTTTGGCTGTTTGTTATCTATATTTGTTTGTCCTTGCCTACTCAAATTTAACTCTTATTTATAGCTTATTATAGCATAAATAAAGACTAGAATCTCTAGTCTTCTTTTTTATAGATATAATTGTTTTGCTTAATAGTTAATTATTATTTCCTTTTTGTTCACCTTTCACTGCTTTAAACATGCCATATTGCTATAGGCCCTTTTTTAATCCTATATACTGATTTCTTGCACTATCCACGTTCCCTTTTCCATATTTTGTTCTTCTCTTAAATACTCTACCAACAAAATCTACTACATATGCTGGAAACGATGCGATATATAAGATTTTAGAAGTCTTTATAGCTTTATCCGTGATATTCTTATATTCTTGTTTTATAAAGGCGATTTTTTTACTCTTATTTATAAAGTATTTAGGTGATTCTAGCGAATCAAAACTCCATCCGTTGGCGAATTTTTTCATAATCCTTTTTTCTTTGGCGCTGTATTCTTCTTTTTCTTTTGAATTATAACCATCTAATATTATTAGTATGCCGTTAGGCTTTAATACTCTAAAGGATTCTTTTAAGAAGTCTTCTTTTGGGAAGGCGTAACATATGCTTTCCATTCCATATACAACATCAAATGTATTGTCTTTGAACGTGGTTTTTGTAAAGTCTTGGTTTGATACGTTTATGTACTTATCGAGCCCCTTTTCTTTTATAACTTTTTTAGCAGTATTTACCTGTTCGTCTACGATAGTAATCGCCTCTATATGGCACTTCTTTTTTTCTGCTATATACATTGCGGTTCCAGCGTAACCGCATCCGGCATCTAAGATTTTGGTTTTTTCATTTATGTTTGTATTTTTTATTATTTGATCGTTCATTTTTAAAATGGCTTGAGATAGAGACTTGTCTCCTTTTTCAAAATAACCGTAATGTAATCCCCAAACTTTTTCCAATCTCCATATTAGTCTATAGTCTTTTTTACAGTCGTTATAATAGTTTATTATATCTTCTTTATTCATAGTGAGCGCCTCTTTTTAATTATAACATAGGACAGATGTTTGTGCGTATGTTTTAGTGCGTCATTTTTCTTTATATTAGGCGACATTATGCCTAATAATATAAGATTGCACTTATCTTTCTGTCTATGTTTTTCTTCTTTAGCTTTATTGAATATAGAAATAGAGTCAATCATATGTTTAGACTTCAGACTATTTGATTAATCATAAGGATTATTATCTATAGTTGTATTTTCATTACTATACTCTAAAGGAGCAAGAATATAGTAAAGAAGAGATATCATTATATATTGACAAAATGACTCCAGATATAAAAATCACAATATATCTATTGTGATTTTATATTCGTTTTGATGTTATAGCTCGAGAAAGTTATTTATGGTATTTATTTAATGCAAGTCATTTGAAGGCTGGTTTTTCCAGCCTCAGTTTCATCAGTTTTAATTTTTGGATAATAAATAGTTTGACATTCGTTTCCAACTAATAAACAAAGACTTCCGCCGGTATCTTCATTATACTTAAAACGATATTCATATTTATTATTTTCGGAATCTTTACAATGAATATAATACTCATTCCCTTTAGAATCCCACTCATATGTTCCGGTTATGATCTTATCACCATTTTTTATAGTAAGATTGCCGGAATGGAAAGTAACTTCTACTCCTTCATTTGTAAAAGTTTTCTCAAATAATAATGGAATGCTAGCAAAGTATATAAAAGCCCCTATAATTAGCAAAATGCGAGCGGCGATTACAATCTTTCCCGTTGAACTTCCAAATCTCTTAATTAGTCCTCTTTTAATTTGAGGGACAAAACTGACAATGGATAAAATCCACAAAAGAATGACAATAAAGCTCTCTTTATTAAAGAAAGACCCCAAAAGCATAATAAATAAAAACGCAATCATAAGATAGCATAAGGCATCCCAAATTATATTCTTCTTGCTATCTAAGCCAACTACCTTTTCATATGTTTTATATGTAGGTTTTTCCATGACTGTTTTTCTTCTCTTAGTATATTCGTTCTTTTGGCTTTTTAATTCGCTAATATAAGAACTACTTAATTGATAATTAGAATTTTCATAATTTCCTAGAATTGTGTCAATAATAATAATCATAGAGTTTAGTATCTTATCTTGCATTTCTTGATTTCCATCAACTATAGTATCTAAGTACTGATAACCTTTAAGGCACTCCTCTAACCTATCAATATATCCTTTTGTTTGCTCTTTATTTAGTTTGTTATTTTTATAAACCTTTAGTACATATTGAAAAGATAAAAATAAGACTGTACCAGTATCATTAATACTGATATCAATTTCATCTTTAGACATTTTCATTTTTTTCATTAGATCATAAGACGTTTTCATCGCATTAATAGCTGATGAAACATCAAAATTATTATAGTCTGAAATAATGCTACGGCACAATCCTCTTCTCAATACAACAATTGGAATATCTGGGTTAATTTCTTCGGCCTTCGAATAAACTTTATAAGCTTCTTCGAATTCGCGATTATCAAAATAACGAGCACCCAATTTCAATAAATTATCTAACGTAGGGGTGTCTTTTAATTCTACTTTTAATAAATTCCCAACAGCCTCCTCTACCATTATTTCCGAATTACAATACTCACATTTTGTAATTTTTAAACTTCTATCAACTTTAATACCAGCTCCACAGCTAGGGCATTTTGCAGCAACAAGTTTCATAATAATCACTTCCTCATACATTGTATTACATCATATAATTAAGTTCTATTTATTATACTTTGATGTTTTTCCGGCCGTTAGTTCAGGTGTATTACGAATGAACAAACTATAATTGCCGAAATGTTTTTATGTTATTTTTTTATCCGTTTAATGCGACTCTCTCTACTTCAAGACTTCTATTAAGTCTCTCCATCGTATTTTTCTTTGTTAGACCGATATGCGTTGTCTATATCTAACGCAAATGCAATCATCTCATCTGATATTTCTTTTGGTGCATTTTCCCAAAAGCATACTTCTAACTCTTTAATTTCCACTTCTAATCCTTATTCCTTTTTGATATTAGTTTTTTGTTTCTTTTATTATTTCGTCATTGCACTTTCCCACTTTTCCTCTTATCTTCTATTGATATTATATCATGAAAAAGACTAGTTCTAGCTGGTTTTTCTTTTATTATATTATATATCATAACTGTTATAGTAATAAATAATAAAGAATGCTAAAAACTTGATTATTTGTAATAGCTGTTTCTATATGCTCATATCTTAAAAAATCAAGTAAAAACTTAAATATAGAAACAAGTATTAATACTATATAATTAATCTTTTTATTATTCTTAAACAACTGGCACAAAACAAATATTAACAAAAAAACTAATGTTTCTGTTATCTGTACTGGAATCTGCCAAACATTTAAACCATTAATATATTTAACTTTAAAGATTCCTTCATACGGAATCCCTCCACAGCATCCTACAATAGAGCAGCCTATTTTAGTTAATCCATAAACCAATGGCAAAGAAAGAATAGTATACTTTATAATTATTCCTTTTGATGGTAGAATCTTTTCAAAAATAATGGTGGCGATTACTACACCTATTAATCCGCCATATGCTGATAAACCTGCGGTTAATATGCTAGCATTAAAAATGTATACATTTTTCCACACTCCATAGGTATTATGTCATATATTGTTAAGATTTTATTACATTACAATACTGCTAACAAAAAGGCCAGAGAAATCTGGCCTTTTGCGAATCACTTACTATTTTTTTATTTTGATTGTACCTTGTATTATATCATCATTAAAAATATTTTAATCTTAAATTTTTGTAATAAATAAAAAAGAGTTTAATAAAATGCGTTTCTAATCATTCTTTTAATCAATGGTATAATTCACCTGGTCATATTTAACATTTAATAATTCATACCATTCCCATAATTGCCGTTTACTACCTACATCATACTTATATTTAGCTTGGACTTTAGGAGTATAGTAATTTTTTAATCCCGATAATGCGCATACTATATCCAGATGATCATTTGGACTAAATAATACGTTTTCTTCTTCTGTTCTAACTAAGAATGAACTATTAGGATAATAGATATCATAGCCACTTGTCCACAGTCTTAATGAATATAGATACATCTCTTCTGAATATGAAAGATTTGGATCTATCTTTATCTTTTTTAATATACTTGAATTACAAAAGATAAATCCATCAGATATAAATAAAGTTTTATATGGCATCTTTCTTTCTGCTAATTTAATTTGTTCATTATAATAAAGAATAGGCAAATAATAATTAAACTCTTTAAATTCCTTAACGACGTTTGTATATGGATCAAGTTTATTTATGTCGCTATTTTCACTTGCTTTCCAGACCCAACTAGTAAGTAGAGAATTATCTCCGCATAGTTTAATACTACTACGGTAATAGGAATCCCATCCTTTTATAAATCTAACGAAAGAATCTACAACCGCTACAAAACTGTCACCAGTTTCCTTTGCTAAAAGAGATAACGCTTTACAATATGTTGTCCCTTTTTCTATGTATGCAATTTTTTTAATATGATTTTTTTTTAGAAAACTTTCTTTTTCATTAAT
>CADCFX010000048.1 GCA_902800945.1 uncultured Erysipelotrichaceae bacterium
CCATTTACCACATCGATAGTAAACTCATAAAAATCACCCGGTTTTTCCAAAGTAACATTATATGATACAGATATAGTTGTAGTACCAGATGTTTGAGGATCATAATCTGTATCAACAGATCCATCAGAAACTTGTACATTATCAAAATAAATATTCCAAGTATTTGTACCAATATTTGCAGTACCATTAATATTCAATGTGGTTTCCAAAGCCGCATATCCTACCCCAATTACAACTATTACTAACAGCAAACCAATAACCAACAAAACATTATTCTTGTCTTTTTTATTCTTCTTATTACTCATATAAAATCTCCTATCTTAAAAATATTATAATACTATCATTTTAATAACGCCACATCTAAAATATATATTGACACTAATTTTGTACATAATCCACTTTAAAAGATAAATTAACCGTTTCATATAAATCAGTTAAATCACTCTCATTAATAGGCAACAACTTAAGATATCTAACACTAACTTTTAATTTCTTTTTCTCTCCGGCTCTTAGAATATCTCCTTCATTTATTGATGAATCATCTAAATAAGTTATTTTATAATCAACGTATTCCTCTTGTTCTTGACTAAGACCCAATTTAATACAATCAGTTACTTTAGCATCTATTGTCCCCTCATTAAACACCTCCGCAGTAAACTCATAAACATCATTTGCCTTTTCTAAATTTATTGAGAAATTTATTAAAGTACCTGTATTACTTATAGCGGGAGGAATAACTGCCAATTCACTACCGGTTGTTACATTCACACTAGAAAAATGAACATCCCATTCACTTCTCCTAATATTAGTAGTACCATTAATTAATATATTAGAAGATACTAACGAATACCCTATCGAAATAAACAACATTAGAATAATAGCAATAATTACCAAGTATTTTCTTTTCATTTTTCCATCTGTATTATCCATATTTTCAGCATTCATAATATCAACATCCTATTGTAAATAGTATAACACATATTTTTAAGTTATTAAACCCCTTTAGAGATTATTTCTTTCGCCTCGTTATAATTAAATCCCTTATTCACCAGTTTTAATAATATCCTTTTTTCCAAATCATTACCTTTATACTTCTTAGACAAACTCTTAAAAGCTTTATTATATTCCTTTTCTAGTATTTTAGAATCAACACTAATACTTATGTTATTTAATACATCCATAATATCTTTCTTATCATAACCATTATTAATCATATCTATCAAAACTTTTTCTTTTAAATGTGACCCACTATATTTGGTATTACTATCAATTTTCTTTTGTACCAACTTCTCTAATTTACTAATAAATATACTTCTATCATAATTCTCCAATTCTTCTAATACTTCATCTTTATCAAATCCTAGTCCTACTAGTTTACTAACTATTTTATATGGCCCATTATTAGTAATACCTATTTGATTAGAAATAAATACCTTTAAATATTGTTGGTCATTTAAATACCCTTCCTTGCTCAATCTCTCAATAGTATTATCAATGGTCTTACTAGGATAATCCTCTAAGTATTTTCTAATCTCTTTAGTTGTTCTCATTTTTTTATTTAAATAACTAATACTTTTATAATAGGCTTCTATCTCTCTATTATATTTACATACTTCATCAAGATTACTTATATCCTTTTTTCTAAGTAAATCATAATAAATAATTGTATTATCATATAACTTAATATTATCCCCATTATCAAGTTGTAAAGAATACTTACTGCCAGATACTTTCTTATATTTTAAGACTTTCATATCATCACCATCACTGTAATAATACCACACATACATTTGTATGTAAACAAAAAGGACTTAGTCCTCTTTAACTAAGTCCTCTTTATATTTCAAACAATCTAAATCTAAATCTTTTATAACATTCGGTATTTGTTCCTTATCCTTAAGCCTTATACCACTAGCCATCTTATGACCACCCCCACCATATTTAGCAGCAGTCATATTAATTACGGGACCTTTACTTCTTATATTTATCTTATAAATATCATTCTTTTCATCATAAGTAATAAACACCCAAGCATAAACATCTTTAATATTAGAAAAATCATTTATCATATTTGATGGAGTTGCTGTATCTACATTATACTTTTTCAATATATCAGTTGATATTTCTATATAAGCTAAACCATTATCAGTTACAGATAAATTCTCACCTATGTATCCATGAAATCTTATTTCATCAATACTTCTGTCATATAAATAATGATATAAAGATACGAAATCTATTCTAGTTTTTTCAATCAATTTACTTACTAGAGCAAAAGTTTCAGCAGTAGTATAGCTCAACAAAAATCTATCGCTATCAGATACCACCCCTAAAAACAAGTTCTCTGCAATTTTCCTATCATACTTCAATGGTGTTTTTAACAATAATTCTATTATCATTTGGCAAGCACTAGAAGCCGTTTCATCTACCCAATCGCATTCTCCAAACTCTTCATTTGACGGATGATGGTCTATTTTAAATATTTCCGTAAAAACAGAATAATCAACACCATCTATACGATCTTTATTAGGCACATCACAAGCGATTAATAAAGTCTCTCCATCAAATGTCGTTTCGTCTATTCTATCTAAGCCTCCAAAATACTTAAATTTAGCAACTCCAGCTCCAACTGCATATACTTTCTTTTTGGGAAAAGTCAACTTAATAGAATCACGAAGAGAGATCTGCGCCGCAATTGCATCTGGATCAGGACTAGTATGCCTAGCAATAACAATCGTATCATACTGTTTGATTTTTCTGAATATTCTTTTAATGATTATATTTATCACACTAATCCTCCCCTTTCATTATTATTCATTAATTAATGAATACGTATCCCTAATAATCATAATTTCTTCATCAGTTGGTATTACATACACAGGAATAGATGACTTATCAGTAGTAATTTTTCCTTCATGGATTTCTTTCCAACCAGCTATCTTAGAATTAAATTCTGCATCCACCTCAATACCAAAAGGTTTTAATTTATTAAGAATATCCTCTCTGGTTTCAGAACCATTCTCTAATACTCCAGCAGTCATAACCATTGCATCCACTTTACCATCTAATTCGATATAGTATTCTGCAATATATCTAACAATAATATCAACATACATATCCATAGCCAATTTGGCTCTTTTATCTCCTTCAGCTATAGCTTTTTCAACATCTCTATTATCCGCATGTCCACAAACACCCAACATACCACTCTTGTTATTTAAATCAGCCGTAACCTCTTCAGCAGTCATATTGGCTTCTTTACATACATAATCAATAATAGATGGATCAATAGAACCAGATCTCGTAGACATCATTAAACCATCTAACGGTGTAAGACCCATAGTTGTATCATAGCATTTACCTTCCTTAATACAACTAATTGAAGCCCCACTACCTACATGACATATAATTAAATTAACATCATCCTTACCAAGCATTTTCTTCATCGTCTCAGTAATATATTTATGACTAGTTCCATGGAATCCATATTTTCTTACACCATACTTCTCATACCATTCATATGGTACTGGATACATATAATTAAAAGCTGGCATTGTTTGATGAAAAGCTGTATCAAATACTGCTACATTAGGAACTCCCGGCAAAGCTTTCTGCATAGCATCTATACCATCTAAATTAGCTGGATGATGCTTTGGAGCCAACTTAGTTAAGTCCTTAATTGTTTGAATAACATCTTCATCTATTATTACAGAATCAGAATACTTTTCTCCTCCATGTACTACTCTATGTCCTACACCTTTAATTTCATCCAAGCTTTCTACAACTTTATATTTAATTATTTCATCAAGCATAACTTGTACAGCTTCTACATGATCTTTAACAAACTTCTCTCCCTTTATTTTTTCTCCATTAATCTTAGTATTCCAAAAAGAATCCTCTGATCCAATCTTCTCAATATAACCACTTATTAACACCTTTTCATCAGGCATTTCAAATAACTGATATTTCAAAGAAGAACTTCCCGCATTTACACATAATAACTTCATAATTTCACCTCCCCTTAATTATACAAAAAAAAAGATAGAATATCTATCTCTTTTTAGTTGTTTTTAGTATTACTACAATTCACAGTCATAATACACAAAATCCATAAACTAATCTGTTTTTGTGAAAGTTATTGAACAACTTCCCTCATTAAGGCCATAATCCCTTACTTTTCCTACATAAGTAACAGTTCCATTAGCCGTATGCGTAACAGAATTATTCCCATAACATTCTCCCCACTTATCAGGGTCAAAAAACTGACAAGATGACGTTGAAGGTTTCATTCCATAATAATGTCTATCACTATGAATAGTGCACTGGCTAGTATCGCCAGTATGCATTTTTACACTAACATTACCCTTAATTGTCTCCCCAGCATTTCTTTCCTTGTTTTCTGAATCCTTTAATGTAAACCAACACCTTGGGGCACACACATCATATTTAATAGTTATTTGGCATCTTCCAATGTTACCAGCGTAATCCATAACATGACCAAAATATGTTGTTCCATTCGTCTCAAAGGTATGTGAAACAGACGGATTATCATCATCATACCAAGATGTCGGATCATATTCACTCATATCTATTAAACGATACCGTCTTGAAGAATAACTACCATTTGCAGCTGGTACATCACCTGAACTTGGCATATATATTCTCGCTTGCCCACCATTAGCTTCTCCACCATACCAGCCAGCAGATCCCCTAGCACTTATCCATTTTCCACCCACAACACGTCCGATTTTAAGTGTACAATAAGGAGCTATCGTATCTTTTTTAATTTTCTCAGAATGCGAATACTCATTACCAGCTTTATCTTTTACCATACAAGTATATGTTGTTCCTTTAGTATCTTCAGTCTGTTTAAATGAAGTTTCATTATTATAGGAATTAATACCCTTTTTATCAATTTTACTCATATCATCCGCAAACGTTACTGTACCACTAACATCAGAAACATACCATTTATTATCACCTTCAGTTCCAGATAAACTAATAGTACATGTTGGATCAGTAGAATCCTTCTTTATTTTTATACTATCAGAGTTTTCATTACCTGCATTATCCTTTACCATACAAGTATAAGTTACTCCCGTAGTATCTTCAGTTTGCGAAAATGATGTTCTATCATCATAAGAATTAATTCCCTTTTGAGAAACTTTACTCAAGTTATCATCAAAATCAACAACACCATTAACATCACTAATATACCATCCGTTATCGCCTTTAGTTCCAGAAATATCGAAAGTACACGTAGGTTTAGTAGTATCTATCTTAATTGTTCTATCAGAAGGACACTGTGTACTATTTCCGGCTTTATCATATACAGTCCCCGGAGACACATTAGTGACCTCTATATCACTTTTATAAACTTTAAAAACATTCCCATTGTTATCATAAGAATAATTTGTACCATCAGTTCCTTTTTTACACCTGCTATGTGAATCGGTACAAGTTCCTTTTATTGTTACATTAGTTCTTAACCATGAACTGCTTCCGCCAGAATTTGTACATGTTGGAGGAGTATTATCATATCTTACTAAAACTCCTCCAGTATTATCTGCTGCATTTTGTGCTTTATCTTTAACACTTTC
>CADCFX010000049.1 GCA_902800945.1 uncultured Erysipelotrichaceae bacterium
AGATACAATATTTGGATCTATCATACTCTTTATAATATCATTCAATATACGATTAGATTCGGTATCTATCCGTATTCCCGTTTTGTTCCTAATAGTTATACCTATAAAAGCATACATAACTAATAGTAATATCTGCAATATTGTAAACGTAGTACAAGATATTATTTTAGCAATCAAATGCTCCTTTGGTGAAACATTGCCAATAATTACTTCCATCGCCTTTGTAGACTTTTCTTCATTTATTTCCGCCCCTATCATTTGCACTAAAGTCGTAATAATAAAAAAGAAAGGCATAGTAAATACTATTACTGCTACTACTCCTACAATATCATTTGTACTATTTTGACCATTACTCTTTTTATTAATATCTTTACGAAGTAATACTATATTATCTATTTTAACACTAGCATTTAATTGGTTAATAACATTCTGAGATAATCCCAAATTTGACATTGCCATATCATATCTAATTCTATTTAAAGAATTACTAACAGCGCTAACAATACTATTACTTACCTCGTTTTTACCAATTAAAGATGCTTTAATATAATTATCATAATCATAATCTATTACCAGCCCAAACACATTATTCTTACCCTTAATATATTTTCTCAAATCATCTTCATTACCATCATAGTTTTCTACTCTAATAGAAGAAGTATTATACTTAGAATAATCCGCAATATTTTTTTGAACCTTATCATAAACACCAACATTGTCAATTATTTCAATTACCTTTTCTTCCTTATAATCCCCTCCAAACATATTAATAATCGTATTAATATTAATGGTTAGCAACATAATTATAAATATAAAAATATTTATTCCTAAAAACCATTTAGATTTTATCTTTTTCTTAAGACTCATCTTAATAATATAATTTCTTTTACTCTTCAAAATAATCACCTACTTTCGAAACGAAAATTTCATTTAAAGAAGGATCTTCTACTTCAAATTTTATTATATTTTTACCATTCTTTATAACATTAAATACTTTACTTACTACTTCCATATTAGATACTTTAACAATAATATCATCTGAAGTCTTTATAACTTTTTCTACCCCTTTTATCTCTTTAATTCCTTTTACATCTACTTCTCCTTTTATTCTAATACTTTTCTTTAAATAGTTATCTTTTATTTCTTTTAAACTCCCTTCTAATACTTTTTCCCCTTTAACAAGAATTAATAATCTATCACAAAACATTTCAACATGTTCCATCCTATGTGAAGAAAAAATAACTATTGTTCCTTTCTTAGCCATTTCCTTTAATGCCGTCATAAGTATATCAACATTAAAAGGATCCAATCCTGTAAAAGGCTCGTCTAAAACAAGTAATTTTGGTTCATTTATTACTGCAGATATAAACTGTATTTTTTGCTGATTACCTTTACTAAGATTCTTAATTTTCTCATGTTTATACTCTGAAATCTTCAATCTATCTAACCAATAATCAAGCCTTTTTTCAATTTCTTTATTACTTAAACCTTTCAAATTCCCATAAAAAAGAATTTGTTCTAAAACACTCATTTTAACAAATAAACTTCTTTCTTCAGTAAGAAAACCAATATTATCCGTAATATCATAGTCTATCTTTTTACCATCTAAAGTTATTTCTCCACTATCAGGTTCTAATAGACCAACTATCATTCTGAATGTAGTAGTCTTACCAGCCCCATTAACCCCTAATAACCCAAACACTTCTCCTTCTTTAACTTCAAATGACAAACCATTTACGGCCATAATAGAGCCATAGCTTTTATCAATATGACTTACCTTCAACATATTATCACCAATTATATTTTATCATAAAAAAATAGGATTTTAATCCTATTCAAAAACTTTGTTATTCTCTATTCTCCTCATAAAATTTAATACTTTGCCAGACCAATCTGCCGAAGGATTAGCAGAATTTCCATTTACATAAATTCCAGATAAAGCATAAACACTACTCTCTTGATTAGAGTCTAGCCCACTTCTTTCAAGCAAATTTTTCAAAGTAAAAACATAACAAATAGTACCAGCCTCTAAAGAAGGGAACTTAAGCCATCCACTTCCTCCACGAAGGCCGCCCATATTATTACTATTCCTAAATAACGAACTAGTCATTATTCCACTTTCTTCGTAAACAATAGCTAAAGCTAAAGTCTTATTAACTCCATACATTTCAGCAATTTTACCTAAAAATTGTTCATAAGTTAATCCATTATTCAATCTAATATGTCCGTCTACTTTATTATCAGCAGTTGTTACAATCCCTCTATCTCCTATTTCAATAGAACTACTCCCGTAACTAGAAGGATTCCTATATAAATATCTTACAAAGTATACTATTCCCGCTTCATATGAACTAAACTCACCATCTCCAGCTTTAACAGAAAAAGTAGTATTATAATCTGCTCTTTCATAATTATCCGTTAACCTTCTAGCTATCTCAACTACTTTAGCTTTATCCAAATGAAACTGTTCAGCATAATAAGCTATAGTATTATCTATCTTTCTTTTATTCTTAAACTCTGCAAAACTCTTTAATAATTCGCCATCACTAAATGATTTATTATTCTCTCCCATCGAATCATCTAAAAACTTTTCACTTTTAACATCAACCTTTTTTGAAGATTGTAAATTAGTACTTTTATTATTAACTATTACCACACCAATAACAACAGCTATTATAAGTGCTATTGGAATACTTATCAGCACTCCCTTACGGAGTTTTAAAGACGATTTTTTTTTCATATAAATTCCCCTTTATATATAAAAATTTTATCTTTTTTTATAAAATTAGTCAAATTTATAACTACCTTTACTGTTAATTAACATCTTAAAAAAAAGACATTACTTGTCTTCTTTTTCTTCAACTATTTTCGCTTCTTTATATCTTGGCTTCAAAGGCATCACAATACCAGCCACAAAATAAACTATTACAAGTGCCGGACAAAAACAACTCATCAATGTAAATCCTAATCTTACTATAGTTGGATCTATTTCAAAATACTCAGCCACACCAGCACACACACCAAATAGTACTTTATCATCATTACTTCGATAAAATCTTTTAACAACTCTTTTACTCATTATTCATCCCACATATCATCATCATAACTATTTACAACCTTATGACCATTATTCAAATTATTTGTTCTCTCAACAACATCTTTTTGCGAAAAGACCTTATCTAATTTCCTTTCAATTTGCAGTTTAGAAAATGGTTTAGCTATATAATCTACAAAGCCCATCCCCCGATACTTTTCCTGAGCTCCTTCTTCAGCATCAGCTGTTAATGCTATAACAGGTATATCAAAACCTTCTATTTCTTTTAAACCCTTTAACGTATCTTCACCACTCAACCCTGGCATCATTATATCCATAAGTATTAAATCATAATCTGTATCTTTAGATATAACATCAATACATTCTTTTCCGTTATAACATTCGTCAATCATTAGATCAAAATCTTCTAAAGCCCTTCTCGCAACCTTTATATTCAATCTATTATCATCAACAATAAGAATCTTTTTATATCCATACCCTTCTTTCGCATAATTAAGCTCTTGTAGTTTCAATCTTTGAGTCCTAGACAAATCAGATTCTTCCAACATATGAATTTTTTGAACAACACTAAATATAAAGGTTGATCCTTCTCCATATACACTTTCAACCTTAATAGCTCCACCCATCATATCTATTAAGCTCTTTGTAATAGCAAGACCCAAACCAGTTCCTTCTCTTGAAGTATCTCTCTCTATATTCAATCTTTCTATTTGTGTAAATAGTTTCTCTATTTCTTCAGGCTTCATTCCTCTTCCAGTATCTTTAACAGTTATTGTCAAAGTACAATTAACAGAATCATTAATACATTTAACATCGAACCAAATATCTCCACCATCAGTATACTTAATAGCATTAGTAAGAAGATTATTAACAACTTCTTCCATATGTTTTTTATCACCTATAAGTTCAAATGGTAATCTTGAATCAATATTCGAATGAAAACTAATTGGTTTATCGCCAATATCTTTTTCATCAATCTTAGCTAATTCCTCAAACAATTCCCTCGGATTATACGGGGCATTTACTATCGCCATCTCTGAACTTCTTATCTTACTAAAATCAAGTATATTTCCGACTAATTCTAACAATTCTTTAGAAGCAGATACCAAATCCTCTGCATCTTCCCTGATTTCTTCAGGAATATTTTCATATTCCCCTATATCTTGCGACAAACCAACTATTGTATTTAATAACGTTCTTACTTCATGTGAAACACTCGACAAAAACTCATTTTTTTCTTGGCCATTACTCATTTTTTCCACCATCACTTCCATCATCATTATCACCAATTACAACTGTAGGAGCCTCATCCCACATCTTTTGTCTATCCTCAAAAGTCTCTTTTTGCTTAAACACTTTATCTAATTTTTCTTTAATTTGGATCTTAGAAAATGGTTTAGCTATATAATCTATAAAACCTTGGCTTTCGTATTTTTCCTTAGCGCCTGCAACAGCATCAGCAGTTAATGCAATAACTGGTATATTAAATCCATCTATTTCTTTTAAATTCTTTAACGCCGTTTCTCCACTCATAACAGGCATCATAATATCCATAAGAATTAAATCATAGTTTTGATCTTCAATAACTTTCTTTATACATTCTTCTCCGTTGTAACACTCATCAAGTATTAAATCAAAATGTTCCAGAGCTTTTCGAGCAACTTTTATATTTAACTTATTATCGTCTACAATCAATACTCTTTTATAACCATAACCCTCATCATCATTTACAACTCCTTGTAATCTCAACCTTTGTGTCTGAGACAAATCAGGTTTATTCATCATACTTATTTTTTGCATAATACTTACTACAAATATAGATCCTTCTCCATATCTGCTTTCAACATTAATCTTTCCGCCCATCATCTCGACAAGATTCTTAGTAATAGCAAGACCCAAACCAGTTCCTTCGGTAGTTGTATTCTTTTCAACATCTAATCTTTCAAACTTCTTAAATAATTTAGTAATATCCTCCGCTTTAATACCTCTTCCAGTATCTTTAACACTTATTATGAACTTACTATCTCCTTTAGAATTAATACATTTTACATCAAACCAAATATCTCCATTCTCAGTATATTTGATAGCATTAGTAAGAAGATTATTAACTACTTCCTTGATATGTTTTTTATCACCTATTACCTCATACGGCAAATCTAATGCTATATTAGTATGGAAATTAATAGGTTTTTCCCCAATTCTCGTTGCATCAATTCTAGCCAGTTCTTCGAACATTTCCTTGGGATTATATGTTATTTCCACAATTTCCATCTTATCACTTTCTATTTTACTAATATCAAGTATATTGCCAACTATCTCTAGTAAAGTTTTAGAAGCACTAATTATATCCTGCGCATCTTCTTTAACTTCTTTAGGG
>CADCFX010000050.1 GCA_902800945.1 uncultured Erysipelotrichaceae bacterium
TGCCATATTAAGTATCCTCCTAAATTAATATCTATTCATTGCAGATTCAACTGCTCTCACCCATTCTGGAACTGTTGAATCTTCAGTTGCCTTAACATCAAAAGTAGTAACAGGACTATCATCCTATTCTTCTTTTGATTCTTCATTTTCAGAAGAAGTATCTAAATTAAAATTGACCCCTTTTCGATAGCCAATTAATGCTAATTTTGATTCAATTTCTTCTAATGAATATTCACTCTTATGTTCAATAACATCCTTCTTATCTTCATCAGAAAGCATATAGAATCTTTCAATAAGTTCGTCCTTCTCTTTGTCCTCTATTTTTTTCTTGAAAGTTCTTAGTTCTTCTACTTCTTCTTTTAAAGAAGCATAACTAGATTGCAACTCATTATATTCCTGTTCAAGGACAGTGAATTTCTTCTTCTTATCTTCTTCATCTTTCTTCTCTTTGTCCTCAGTGGAATCATCTTCTTTATCATCAGAAGCACTTCCACCATTGTCTTCATCCTTCTTATCATCCTCATTTTCAGAAGGATTTTCTTTTTCTTTTTTGTCCTCTTCATCATCTTTCTTAAATTCTGAAGTAGGAGCTTGCTCACTAGATGAAGACTCATTCTCATTAACTTGATTTTCAGTAAATTCTGTTGTAACCTCAGGTTCTACTGTAGTTACTTCAGTTTCTTTTACTGGTTCAGTTACTTTCACCATAGTATTGCCTCCTTCTAAAGCATACTTTAATTCTTCCATCATAGTGAACAGAGTATGCTTAAAATTCTCGTCCAGAGAAAAAGTTGTACTTACTCCAGGAGCTGTCACAGCGCTACCCTAGAAACAAGGTTCAACTTCATCTCCTAAAATACAGAGTTTCTCAAATATTGCGTCATTAATTATAAAAAATTCCATATTATTTTTTGGATTTGTTGCCCAATGTCCTTTTAAAGTTTTTTCATCTAATTCCATTGAATGAGGTTTTCCATCATTCTAATAAACTTTTTTAACCTATTCAAATTGACCCTACCATAAATATCCAGTAGTCATTAAATAAGTTCTAACTATGGAATTTCCAAATTCATCTTCCTCTTCAAAATCTTTAAACCAGACTTTTGCATCAGGAGCAACAAAACCATATGGTTTAGTATTATTTTTAAAATGAACACCATCACTATCAATGGTTATTTCTTCTCCATGGTCTGAAAAATCTTCTTTGTCTGGTCTATAATATCCAACAATAGGAGCACCTCTAAGAGTTTTAGCCATCTAAGTAGCAACTTCTTTAGAAATAAAACTCTTATTACGCTTTTCTCCAATATAAAAAACTTTTATTTCGCATGCAGACATTAAAGGATTAATATCAAGAGGAGTAAGATTAATAAACTCTGGACCTTTTATGGTAGCTACACTTCTATGTGCTAAACTCATTTTTTACCCCCTTACATACTTTCTCTATTTTGTAATGTTTTCTCGCTTTTCTAATTATCTGCTTTCTATGGGCGGCCGGCCCCTTCTCCAGAAGACCCTGGATTATTTCCTGCTTGACCTGAACCTCCGCGTGAAGCCGCAGACCGCGCCTGCAATGCTTCAGCGTTCATTGTATTAGATGTAAGCGGAGGAACAAATACACGAACAAGATCTAATATATCATTTTCAAAGTACGCATTAGCTAATACTGAACTTTGAGTTTGACCAAGTGCTACTTGAGGTAACATCTTATTATATCCCATCTGCGCTTGCTCTTTATACAACTTCGCCATCTATTTATAATTATAAATAGTTGTTGTTAAAAACTGAGCCTGAAAATAACATCTCTTAGGAGATTTATTAAATTGTTCAAGCATCAAATTTAAAAATGATTCAAATTGTACTAAAAGATTATACATAGAAGCTTCATCATTAAGAATAGAATTATTTAAAGCAGTATTATTATCACTGTTAAATTGTTGTTGTGAAACACCAGCTTCATTATAAACTGCTCTTTCTACTTTTGATAATTCATCTACAGTTGTTGTTGTACCTCGGTCTGACATATCAGCCACATCAACGTCCGCAAATGTAGTTAAAACATCTACTCCTATTGCTCTTGTCAACATTCTAACTGTATTGTTATGAATCTCTTGAACTTCATCTAAATCAAAAATTAAATCACCATTCTTATCTAATGGCATTTTTTGAACAATAACCTTCATTAATTTTTGAGCCATTTTTCTTCTATCTAAATCCTTTGCATTATCTAAATCAATAATAGCAGGAATAACAGAAATAAAAGCGGGATAATCCTAGTCATTAAGATTAAACTTAATTGTACTCTTAGGGTCTAGTAAATACCAACCTGGACTATCTCCAGGGAAAGTTGGCATTAATTTACCTTTACGATATAGATTATAACCCTTTTTAAACTCTGGCGGAAATAGTTTTAAAACCGCCTGCCGCTGTCTTTCATCATGGAAATAATCATCAAAATAATGCATGTTAAACTAAACAACTGGTCTATTATCTACTTTATAACGAGTACGACAATATTTAATAGGCAACTCTTGAACAGTCATTTTATTAGGTCTAGGAATTAAATATCCATAATAACAACCATTTTTAATAACTTTTAAAGCAACTTCTCCACAAAATCTTTTAACCTAAAATGCTTCAAAATATTTCAATACTTTGAAGAAATTAGCAAATTGTTTTTTGCGGGCTTTATTATCTGCCTCAGTCTAGACTGCTCCTACATCACCCAGGCCGCTATCTTGGTCAAGTAAGCCTTCGCAATTTTCAATATAAGGAGTAATAAACCAATCATACTTATATAAATAAGCCATATATCTACATAATCTAGCATAAATACCACTAGTCTTATAAAAGAAATTAGAAATCTCTCTCATCATTTCAATATTTCCAGTATTAATTGCCATTAATACCTATTTTTTATCACCTAATGTAGGATTAATTCTTTTATATTCTCCAATGTTTAAAATTGCATCTTCAAGTGTTTTAGTTCCAACTTTTATTTTTGAATAATCTAGCTTCCCATTGCCGGTGCCTTCTAGCATTAAATTTTGTTTTCTTATTTCTGCTGCTCTATTTATCAAAGAAGTCACCTTAACCTTTCATTAAAAAATATCTGCTTTTTCCATAATGTAATCATATGTAATTAAATTTTCATCCCAATAAGGAATTAATATTAATTTAATTCCATGTTTCTTACAATACTAACGTTTCTGCATATCATAATATTGTTGCTTATTTAGTCCAGAAACACCGCCAAAGATACTTTTTGCTTTATAATGTTGGATTCCTTGATACTAAATCAAAAATTCCAATTCATCATCATCATCAAAGACAGCGAAGTCAAACCTTAAGGCATGACCTCCCTGTCCTATTAAATCAGGAAAACTATACTCTTCTTGAAAGTTAAGGCCTGCATTTGATAAAATTTCTTCTATCTTTATTTCTGCTCGTGAACTTCTCATAAAAATATATTTCTCCTTTCTGTTTTACATTTATATTTAAAAAATTATAATTTTTTCTTTTCAAAAAATGTCCTCTTTTTTCAAGAAAATAAGAAAAGTTTACTAACATCTCTTCCTCTTCTCTTTTTCTTTCTATCTTCCTCTTGCTTAATATAATATAATCCATAAACAAAAGAAGAGAATTTATCCTTCTTGATTCCTCTATTCTCTTGTTTTAAAATGATATTAACACCTTCATTATCTTCAACAAGATTTAACATTTGTTCTCTTAGAATAGTAGTAAGAACAAAAGGCTTCAAATACTCATTTCTTTTATCAGGTGTCATATTTTGACCTTGTTTAGTTTCCATCAATTTAGCCTTTGCTTCAGCTTCATCAATTAAAAACTTAATCTTTCCACTTGACATTTGAGTTTGAGCAAATGAATATGCCTATGTGTTAATAGGAGCATTAGCTTTAATTTGGAAAATAGCATCTTTTTGAACATCATTTACACCTTTAAAATATTTTTTATATACACCCTAATCGTCATTCTAAATCCCAAAAGGTGGAAGATACTAACCATCTGGAGTTTCTTGTGCTTTTACCATAAAATCTAAAAGACCTATTCCAAGACCATTAGTATCTAATGCAATTGAACGAGCTTTATATTTATAAAATAATTGTTTAATATTTATAGCTTGCTATTCAAAATGCTATGCATCATAAGTATATATATTAACAAGAGACTTCAAAGCAACTCCTTGAGGTTGCGGCGTCACCTTAAAAATAGTAGCCTAGGTTGTACATCCAATACGACCTACGTCGACTCCAATGACATAATAAGCATTTTTACTGGTGCGGCCGCTATATTCGTACTACGGTTGTCTAAGTGTTCTATACTTGTCAAATTTCTAAGCAGAGAAGAACGCATTTTCTGCATCGCCCGACCATATACTTCTATACTATCTATCAAATGAGTCTTCATTGAAAGTACCAGCCATTTTTAACTGCTATACAAAGTCTTCATTTAACAATCCTTCAATAATAGGAGTCTCATAAGTTCCTCCCATTATCATAACTTCATCAGGCTATATTAAACTTCTAATTAAAAGTTCTATTAACTTATCATATGCAAATGAGTTCTTCCAACCAGCAGTCGTTATATAAATTTGTGATTTATTAATAATCTATTCTTTATGTCGCGTACCATCTGGCAGTAATCTATCTACGTTTGTTGTAGGAATAATAATT
>CADCFX010000051.1 GCA_902800945.1 uncultured Erysipelotrichaceae bacterium
TCACCTTCCTCTCGTCCACCACATCAACAAAAAAGTAACTGCGGCCGCTGTAATAAAACCTAACCAAAAATAAGCATCCGTCATCAATAATCATCTCCAAAAAAAGCATAAAACAAATTACTCATTGCAACAAAAGCAAGCCAAATAGCCATACCTTGATTATCTATACTCCACTCCCATGCACAACATAAAGCACATATATAAAATAAAATTATACTAACTTTGTTCATTTTTTCTCCTTTTTTCCATCAGAACAACAATCCATCCAATATCTAAACTGATATTTTAAGGAACAATAACAACTAAAAACATTATAATATTTACAATTTAAACAGTTCATGCGGCCGGCGGTTACACGACGATTTATCTAGATTAATCCAGAATTAATCAGGCGCCCGCATCCTCCTTTCTATCTTATTTCTCTCTTGTTAATACTAATTTTTTATAGGTATTTTTGGTGAAAAAACCTATTTTGCAGGATTTTCTTTCTTTTGATATTTTTCACATTTTATTTCTTTTGTACTGCTATCACAATTACAACTATAAAAATGGCTATATTCACTTAATCGTTTATGATATTTACATGTATCACAACTTTTCTTTTCCTCTTGTGATTTTTTATCTTCTACACAAGCAACTGTATCAGCAATAATTCTACCAGTAACTTTTCCGCCCATTACTAGAACTTCATTAGCGTGAATATCTCCACTTACATTACCATATACAATAACAGTTTGAGCGTGAAGATTTCCTTTAATATCTCCATGACTTTTTAAAACAAACTCACCTGTCTTTATATCTCTTGTTATTTCATCTATTGTAGCACCAGCTAAATTTTGCATTTCTTTCTTTCCTTTTCTTTTATTTACAAACGCTTTATAACTCATTTTTTTCTTTTTCCTTATTGTTTATAAAAAAATTATATCATTTATTTTTTAAAAAATCAAGTCAAAAAATATTTAGGACGAAACTTGACAATCAAAAATTTTTTTGATATAATAGGATATAAGGATGAGAGAAAGGAGTTCCTATAATGCAAGAAAAAGATGACAACGCTATTATTGCTGAAGATGACGCTGTAGATTGTAAATTACCAAAACTTGACTATACAATCTAGTCACCAGAGTAGCGTAATGAATTAGTAAAAAAGATTGTAGATTCCTTACCACCCTAGAAGTTAACAAAACGGTATTTAGAAATATTAGCGGATTATATTATATTTGCAATGACAAAAGAAGAAAAGAAAAGTAAGCAAATTAATACCGATAATAGAATGATAACTATTAACAAACGGTAGACTTCATTTTAGGGATTAGTAGGAAAATTTGAAAATGGAGAAGATGGGGTATATAACCTCTTTACAGAAGATAAGAATATTATCTTTACTCCAAAAATTTCAATTACAGAAGAAGATTTGGCGGAAATCCCTGCATTGCGGGACCTACGTGCGGCCATCGAATAGGTCTAGAAAATTTAGAAGACCGCCCGCGGTAAACGTAAATATCTTCTTAAAAAACAAATCATTTAGATGCGGCAAGACCAATATGTTATAAAAACCTCTTTTAAACAACCTATTTTTTGTCTTAATGCCGTTAAGAACTTTAGTTCGATGTCTTTTGATGATAACATTTCCATATCTCCAGATGGAAAAATAAAAGATAAAAGTCTAATATCTTTTATGAATCCTAAACACATTTCTGCTCTCTTGAGAAATTACTCCCGATTGAAAGAAGATTGTTATGGAAAATTTTATACTGATGGATATTATATGATGGAAGTTTTAGATGAGTTAGTGGACAAAACTTTAAAAGAAAAATATCCACTTTATTATAGTTTATTGATATATAAAATAGATGGGAAGTCTAATTTAGAAATTCAAAAACTTTTAGAAGAAGAACATGGAATAAAACATTCAGTTGAATATATTTCTTCTCTTTGGCGAAATAAAATTCCAAAATTAATTGCAGAACAGGCCGAAATTGATTTTTTATATTGGTATTATTTAGAAAAAGAAAAAGGGAAGTGGAAAAAATGTTCCAGATGTGGAACAGTAAAATTAGCACATAATAAATTTTTTTCTAAAAATAATTCCAGTAAAGATGGATTCTATTCAATCTGTAAATAGTGCAGAAATAAAAAGAAAAGGATAGTTCCAGAGCCACAAATTATTAAATATAGGAAGATTGAAAATGGAACTGTCGTTAAGGAGGAAATATGGCGAAAAAGAAATGCAGTAAATGTGAAAGAGTAATGGAGGATACGAAATTTTATTCTAAAAAAGATGGATAGAAATTTGATATGTGTAAATAGTGTTTAACTATGCATGTTGATAATTATAATGAAGATACTTATCTATGGATTATAGAATAGGCGGACCTCCCTTGGGTACCTAGTGAATGGAATGCTATTAGATAGAAATAGTATGCCAAAAAAGGTAGAAAAATGAATGGTATGAGTGTTGTCGGAAAATATTTTTCCAAGATGAGATTAAATCAATGGAAAAAATATAATTGGGCAACAAGCGCGGAAGCACAAGAGGAAGCTAATCTTAATAAATAGTTTAAAGAAGAACAGCAAAAACAATTAGAATAGAAATTAAAAGAAGATTATGAGAAAGGTTAGATTACCTAGTCTCAATATCGTACTTTAGCTTCATCTTCTTTTCAAAAGTAGCATTAGTATATGATGCGGCCGGCAGATTACGAAGAGGACCCGGTTGGTAAAGATAATGCCTTTAGAGAATAGTATTTCTTATCGGAAGAGGATTTACCCGACCCCGCGGCTGAGTTAACAAAAGAAGATAAGCAATATTTGGCTATGAAGTGGGGTCGAAATTATAAACCTAGTCAATGGTTATTACTTGAAACTAAATATACTTAGATGATGAATTCATTTGATATTCAAGATGCAGACAGTAAGAATACATTAATGTTTATTTGTAAAACATATTTAAAGATGGATGAAGCAATTGATATAGGTGACGTTGAAAGTTATCAAAAATTGTCCCGTGTTTATGATCAACTGCGTAAGTCTATGAAGGTAACGGCCGCGCAAAAGAAAGAAGAAAATAATTAGTTTATAGACTCAGTTGGCTAGTTGGTTGCCTTTTGTTAGAAACATGGACATGTGATACCTGAATTTTAGATAAAAGCTCCTCACGATATAGTTGATAAAGTTATAAATGATATGAAGGGTTATAACAGGTCTTTGATTTATGAAGATAAGGCTCTTGCTAGACAAATTGAAGATTATATCAAAGAAGCGCGGGCGGCCGCTGCTAGAAAGAAAGACCGAGAAGAAGCTAAGAAAAAAGGCTAGGATTATTATACAATTACTGACAAAGATATTTTAGATTATAAAGACTTCCTTCGTAAAGAAAAAGTAGAAACAGAAAAATAGATGAAGGGAGAGGATAATAATGAGTCTTAGTAATATTTTAGACCAATATATTTAGCATGATACTAAGAAACAAGGTTTATCTGAAGAAAGACTTCTTGACCAATTAGATAATTTAAGATATTTAATTAGTTTTTTTAGAAAATATCCTGACCTTTTGGTAGATTATATGAAAGGACCAGATAGCACTTTTCATTTTTATTTCTACCAAAGAGTTTTCCTTAGAATAGTTATGCGGCACCGATACGTTTATGCAACGTTTCCTCGCGCATATTCAAAGTCCTTTTTATCAATGATGGCGTTAATGTTAAGATGTATATTATATCCTGGAGCACAATTGTTTGTTACTACAGGTGGTAAAAGTATTAAAATAAAATTTGCCGTATAATATAGAAATATATTATATGATTATCGCGGAATTAAGCGGGAAGGCTGAAATGCTAATCTGAACCGAAGGCTAGTTAAAAAACTGGTCAGGGGCAACGCGTAGGAGGTGAAAAGATATAATCCTCCCAAGAGGCCGCGACACAAAGATTTATAGAATCTTTTGAGATTATCTCACCAATAATCAAACCTAACGTTAAAACGAGGGTGAAAATGTACGCTGAGCTTACATGAATTAAAAAATGTAAGAATTAAAGGATAAAAAACCTTTAAGATAACAAAACTGAAATAGCAGGCGGCATCCATTACGGTAGCGAAAATAGAAGAAATATGTAAGTTAATACCAGCTTTAAGTAATTAGATAAACTGGAATCGTGGTGTATCTAAAAAATCTAAAGATGATGTTAATTATGTATTTAAAAATGGTTCTGTTATAAATATTTTAGCAGCTAAAGAGAGTAGTAGAGGACAAAGACGTACTGGTGGATTG
>CADCFX010000052.1 GCA_902800945.1 uncultured Erysipelotrichaceae bacterium
AAGAAGAACTTCATAAGAATCCAATCAAGAAAGAGGAACAATCAGTAAACCCCCATTTGGCAAAGACCGAAAAAAGCCCTCAGTCAAAGCCTTTCTTGAAAGAGCAAAAGAATTCAGACAAGGGTAGTAAGATTAAAGAAAGACCTTCTGTTAGAGAAAAGCTAGAAAAATATAAAGCAGAAGTTAAACTAAGAGATCAATCTGAGGTTAAGTCTGAAATCAAAAATAAAACTCCAAAGGATAAAACTAGATGAAAAAAGACATATTAAAAGTTATCGAAGTAGATAAAGTTGAATATGGAATAATAATTAATGCATTAAATGAATTTAGAAACAAGCTTTTACGAGAAGGAGAAGATACTGAATTAGTAGATGAATTTATTATTAAAGTATTGGATGCTCCAGAAAACAAAAGATATGTTGATCGAGAAGGTAGGCTTGGAGCTAGATGAAGGAAAGTAAAGACCAAAAGATTCTTTTTATAATTGGTCTTATTCCTGTAATATGGATTGCATTATTAATAGCTCCTTCTATTAGTGGAGGACTACCAACAATAATTAAGGATTTTCCTAAAACAATGGAGAATCCTTTTTCTATTGCTTTTTGTTCTGACTCAATTAAAACTATTCTAATATTCATTGTTGCCTACATATTAGGAATTGGTATTTATTTATCAACTAAAAGGAATTATAGAAAAAGAGAAGAACATGGTAGTGCAAAATGGGGAGAAGCTAAAGATATAAATAAAAAATATGAGCAAGTTCCTTACTCAACAAATAAGATACTTACTCAAAATGTATGTATTGGATATGATGGAAGAAAACATAGAAGAAATCTAAACACTTTAATAATTGGTGGATCTGGAGCTGGTAAAACTAGATTCTATGCAAAGCCAAATGTTATGCAAGCAAATACTTCATTAATAATATTAGATCCAAAAGGTGAGATAGCAAGAGATGAAGGACATTTACTTGAAGAAAAAGGATACACAGTTAAAGTATTAGATTTAATTAATATGGAAAGAAGTCATTGTTATAATCCATTTGTTTATCTTCAAACAGATAATGACGTGCAAAGATTAGTAACTAACTTATTTAAAGCAACAACACCAAAAGGAAGTCAATCAAATGATCCTTTCTGGGATACTGCTGCTAGTATGCTTTTATTAGCTTTAGTATTCTATTTATGGTATGAGGCTCCAGAAGAAGAACAAAACTTTCCTATGGTAATGGAAATGCTAAGAGCTGGAGAAGTTAGAGAAGACGATGATAGTTATGTTAGTCCACTAGATTTATTATTCAATCAATTAGAAGTTGAAGATAAGAATCATATAGCAGNGCAAAGACTTTAAAATCAATTCAAGTAACTCTAGCTTCAAGACTTGAAAAGTTTAATTTATCAAGTTTATCAGCTTTAACGCAAACAGATGAATTAGAGTTAGAAACAATCGGAGAAAAAAAGACTGCATTATTTGCAATCATTCCGGATAACGATACATCATTTAATTTTTTAGTAAGTATGTTATACACTCAATTGTTTCAACAATTATTCTATTGTGCAGATCATAAACATGGTGGAAGACTTCCAGTTCATGTTCATTTTTTAATGGATGAATTTGCTAACGTAAGTTTACCAGATGACTTTGATAAGATTTTATCTGTTATGAGATCTAGAGAAGTGTCTGTATCAATTATTTTGCAAAATCTAGCACAATTAAAAGCATTATTCGAAAAACAATGGGAATCAATAGTAGGAAACTGTGATGAGTTTTTATATCTAGGAGGTAATGAGCAATCAACTCATAAATATGTATCTGAATTATTAGGAAAAGAAACTATAGATTTAAATACATATGGAAAAAGCACTGGGCATTCTGGAAACTATTCAACTAACTATCAATTAAATGGTAGAGAGCTACTTACACCAGACGAGGTGCGACTTTTAGACAATAAGTATGCAATTCTATTCATTAGAGGAGAAAGACCTGTAATGGACTTTAAATATGATGTTTTAAAGCATCCAAATGTAGAATTATCTGGAGATGGAAAAGCAAAACCTTATATTCATGGTGAAGTTACAGAATCAATTGCAACTATTGATGTTGATTTAAATAATGTAGTTATTAATCAAGTAAAGGAGTTAACTAAGAAAGAAGAAAAACTTTTAGATGATTATGACATTGTATCATCTGAAGAAATTGAAAAATATTTTAAGAATAAAGAAGGGATAAAAAATGAAGAAAGTAATTAATAATTTTCAAAAATTTAAAAATGGATTAGGGAAAAAAGGATATAAGAGATTTAAAATATTTGCTTATATTCTTATGTTATTAGCTATAGGTGGAACTTCTACTGTTGTATTAGCAGCAGATGATCCTCTATCAGTAGTTAATAATTTATCTAATTTTATATTTGGATTAATTAGAGCGGTTGGAATGATTATTCTAGGATTCTCTATAGTTCAAATTGGATTATCTATTAAGAGTCATGATCCAAGTCAAAGAGCAAATGGTTTCTTAACTCTTGCAGGTGGAATTGTTATTACATTCGCAAAAGAAATACTTAATATGATTACAGGAGGATAGAAATATCTTCCTTTTAATAAGGAGGTTTAATAATGAGTGATAACTGGATAGTACAAAATATTCAAAATGCATTAGATACATGGAATTCTAAATTAGCAGATATATGGAATCTTGTTACTCAAACTCCTGAAACATTTAAAGGTGGAGCAATCTGGAATGTAATTAAAACAATTCATGGTGGAATGCAAGCAATAGGACTAGCTTTGTTAGTTCTATTTTTTGTTGTTGGAGTAATGAAAACATGTGGTTCTTTATCAGAAGTAAAGAAACCAGAACATGCACTAAGATTATTTATAAGATTTGCTATTGCAAAGATTGTAGTAACTTATGGAATGGATTTAATGTTAGCAATATTTAGAATATCTCAAGGAATGGTATCAAAGATTATGTCATTATCCAATATTAGTGGATCAACGAACTCAGTATTACCTTCATCTATAATATCCGCTATAGAGGATTGTGGTTTCTTTGAATCAATACCATTATGGGCGGTTACTTTAATTGGAGGACTGGTGGTAACGGTCTTATCATTTATTATGATAATGACAGTTTATGGAAGATTCTTTAAATTATATCTTTATACAGCACTGGCTCCAGTACCACTTTCTACATTTGCTGGAGAACCTACCCAATCAATTGGAAAGAGTTTCCTAAAAAGTTATGCTGCTGTATGCTTAGAGGGAGTAATCATTGTACTCTCGTGTATAATATTCTCTTTATTTGCAAGTTCACCACCTGTCGTTGACTCAAGTGCAGCAGCAGTTACACAAGTTTGGACTTATATAGGAGAACTAGTATTTAATATGTTAGTTTTAGTAGGAACCATCAAAATGTCAGATAGAGTAGTAAGAGAAATGATGGGATTATAATACATCAGAAAATAGTAATATTGCGAACAAAAGAATTATCAAAATGTATGGTATAATTAAATAGGTGATTTTAATGAAAGTGATATTAAGTAGAAAAGGGTTTGATTCTGGATATGGGGGATACCCTAGCATAATTTTACCTAATAATGAAATGATAACATTACCTATACCTTGTCCATCTGATTATTATAGATATTCAGATATTTCAACTAAAAATGGCGAATGTTTATATAATATTATGAAGTCTCTTAAAAATGAAATTTCATTTGGTGGAGAAAAAAAAGAACTTACAAAAGAAACTCATTGTCATTTAGATCCAGATTTATGTGACTTTTCAGTTGAAAGAGATAAAAATTGGAAGGGAATCTTTGGTCAGATTGATGCTTCAACTACAGTTTTAAATAATAATGGAGTAAAAGAAGGTGACTTATTTCTATTCTTTGGATGGTTTAATGATGTTATCATTGAGGATAATAAGTATAAATTTACAAAAGGAGATGGAAGGCATACTATATTTGGATATTTGCAAATAGATAAAATACTGCATCCAAAATATGATAAAGTTCCAGAAGAGTTTAATAAACACCCACATGTATATGACTCTAAAAGAAAAGAAAAAGATACAGATACAATCTATATAGCTAAAGATGTATGTACCTTTGATAACAATATTAAAGGTTATGGAATTTTTAAATATGATGAAAAATTAGATCTAACTAAAAAAGGAATGAATAGAACTTGTTGGGATTTACCAGATTTCTTTAAAGGTGTTAAAATAGCATATCACAATGAAAACTCTTTTAAAGAAGGATATTTTAAGTCAGCATGCAGAGGACAAGAATTTGTTATAGAAGATAATAAAGATGTTGAAGAATGGGCTATAAATTTAATAAAAGAACATTCTACTAATAGAATAAAATGATCGGAAGATTAAGATATTTCCGTACTATAAAACAGATGTAAAAATCTGTTTTTGTTATGGTATAATTTTATATAGAGGTTGATATTATGGATAGACCAGAATTAAATAATCAATTAGATAGTAAAACATTTAGAGAATATTATTATTTAAAAGAAGAACTTATTGATTTTTGTAGAAGAAATGGATTACAAACTACTGGTGGAAAAATAGAATTAACTGAAAGAATATCTATATTCTTAGATACTGGTGAAAGAAGTATTAAAAATCATGATTCAAGAAGAACACAAATAATTGATGAAATTACGTTAGATTCAATAATAGAAAATAATTTTATTTGTTCAGAAAAACACAGAGAGTTTTATAAAAAACAAATTGGTAAAGGCTTTTCATTTAATGTATTATTTCAAAAATGGTTAAAGAGTAATGCAGGAAAAACTTATAAAGATTCAATAAATGCATATTATCAAATATTAGAAGATAAAAAAAAGAATAAGACAACTATTGATAAGCAATTTGAATATAATACTTATATAAGAGATTTCTTCGAAGATAATAAAGATAAATCATTAGATCAAGCAATTAAATGTTGGAAGTATAAGAAGAGTTTAAAAGGACAAAATTAGCAAATATTGATTTTAAGTTAAAAGATAAATTTGTAGGGAGGGAAATTCCATGAAAATAATCAACATTGGTATTCTTGC
>CADCFX010000053.1 GCA_902800945.1 uncultured Erysipelotrichaceae bacterium
TTCGGGGATGTTTAATTCTCTTAAAAGAGCATAAGATGTTTCTATATTCATTTTTAAAAAGCATTGTTTGTCTTTCAATAATTTCGCGATTAGTAAATGTTTTTTTTTCTTTTGCTCGTCACTGGTTTGAACGATTATGTCGCTGTTAATTTTTCTTAATTTTTCTATCATTATTTCACCTCTATTTTTTTATTCCAGGTATTTCTGGTGAGTTTTCTTCTATATAACTCATCTCTCCAGTGTTGAACTTTTCTTGTAGCTGTTCTTTTGAAATCGGAATTAGTTCGTATCCTGGTCTAAATATATAATTATTGGTTATCATCTGATTGGAAATATCAGGAAGGGTGATTGAAATAATAGCTATTGCTTCTGCAGAAGTTGTTTTTGAGCTCCTAATTATAGTTATTTGAATGTTGTTTTGACGCTCTTCTGGTGTGAATAGTATATATCTTAGTTGTAATAAATATGAGTAAGCGTCAATTCCAATCATTTTAGATGAGTTAATTTTGTTGATGAGTATTTCGGTTTTTTCTTTAATATCAACAGGTTTTATCTTGTCAGTTAATTGGGTAAACTGAGTTGCAATCATATCGAAAGTTTCTGTTATTCCGGGAGGGTTTTGACTAATTCTATCTTCTTGGTCTGCTATATAGTTATATACTTTGGCGACGGCGTTAGAAAACTCTTCTTGTGTTTTTTCATTAGTATTTTCACATATAAGGCCAGCTAGCGGTTGATTAAGTTTGGCTTGCATTATGTCCCCATTTAAAATGGTGGTAACAGAATCTGCTTTTATTAAAAATTTGCCACATCTGTATTTTAGGAAAGTGTGACTGTCACTATATCTATCATAATAGTTATCAAATACAGATTCTCTTACGTTGCCATTTATATCTATCAAATTTACAAAACGTTTGAAGTTGAGGTCTATTTGATGTAAAAGATAAGAGTATATTGCATCGAATTCGTAACATACTACTTTATTGTTAGTTGGTGAAATATTTGGGATATTGCTTAATGTTTTGTGTTTTTTTGCTAAAGGGCCTATTTGGTTTATTGCGTAGTATTCATCGTCATATGTTAAAATCTTACACAATTTTATATAAATATAGATTGATTTTTCTAAACTATTAAAATGTTGTGGTAATCCTTTTAATACTTCTTTTTCAAGATCCTCATTTACTTTTATTAGTGCAAGCAACGAATCGTTTGTGTCTAGATATTCATTTATTGTTTGTATGTCAATTTCTTTAGATGTATAAATATCACTTAATCTTTTTTGTAACACTTCTTCTAATAGGTAGTTTTCTGGTATTCTATTGTCTTTAAAGTATTTACCTATAGCGTATAAGAAGTGCTCTAACTGGATATCATGAAAACCTTTTCCGCTTGATATTACTTCATTGTAAGCTGCACTATCTAAATCCAAAAACTCGTAAAATAGTGAAACTGGTAAGTTGTATTCTTTGCCTTCAATGTTTATTGTATATATTTGATTTTTTGTTTGATTTTTTAGGGTGTTGTAAGAGGCATATTCTATTAGATGATAGTATCTTTTTTTAATAAAAGGAAATTCTTCGATGTTTATTTGTTTTAGCAATATAATGATATCTCTTTTGGTAAGATTGAGATTGTTTTTAATGTCTCCTTCTTTATTTATAAAGAGGGTGATTATAAAAGTTGTACTTTTTTCGAATAGAACTTTTATTTTTTCAAAAGAATCATCATGTGATAGGATATCAATTATGCATTGTCGGCTAATATGGACATTTTCTGACGGTCTTTTTAAATATAGTTGGTTAGGGTCGTTTATATATTCTTCTGTATGAGGAGACAATACTACTATGCCTGTTTCTGCTAGTGTTTTTAACCATTCTAAAGCTGGTTTTTTTTTGACTATTTCGTCTATTCTACTATCATACATATTTGTCATTGTTAATACACCTCTTTTTGAAAGCTTTTATTTTATAAAAAAATGAAGCGCTAACAATAATCCGGAAAATAGCAATAAAAGAAGTATTAAACCGATAAATATTGCCAAATTGTCTCTTAACGGGTTAAAATCTTCGCAATTGTTAATGCTGTACTCTGAATAGGCTTCTTGAGGATTTTGAGGATTATATAAAAGGGTTATTTTGTTTCTAACATTTCGTTTGCAGCCTTGATTTTCTTCAAGTAATACTTTGTCATAAACATATCTTTTTCCATTTATATAGTATTCATAAATTCCTGAATAAAAATCAGCTTCTCCACTGGTAATTGTAGAATAATCAACTAAAAATCCTTCTACTTCTTTGAAATCCTTTTCTATAATATGTAATTTTTCTTTTAGTTTATTGTTTTCGTTTATTCTGTTTTTGTTTGTATAATTCATGTTTACACTTCCAGTATTAATTATAGCATTTTTTTCTTTTATTTGTATAATGTAAATTGCTTGTGTATAACTTGTTGAAATATAATTATATTTGTTATATTCTGTTGTATAGGATGTGAGAGTCTTATTGGTGGATAATACAGGTTAGGTGGTGTTATATATGTTTTTTGATGTAATGGGCTGGATAGGTATGATATTGGTTCTGCTTGCCTATATATTACTTTCTACGGAAAAGATTAAAAATGGTATGCTATATCAGTTATTAAACCTATTTGCTGGTATTTTTATGGCAATTGGTTTATATCCTAAGGACGCTTGGTTTTCTTTTACGTTGCAAATAATATGGGCTTTTGTAGCTATAATAGGAATATTTAAGATTAAAAAGAATAATAGGTAGTTTTAACTGGCAGATATGTAATATAGCTATTTAATGTAAAGACTAGTTTTTCAAATAAATCATAATATAGTGAAAAGTGATTTATTTTTTTTGTTGTGTTATAATACCAATGAAGCGAGTGGTGTGATATGAAAAAGAAAAATAGATTGAATAAAAAAGTTGTTATTCCAGTTGTTTTGATTTTATTGATTGTTGGAATAATAGGTGGAGTAGTTGGTGTTAACAAATATTATAAATCTAAAGAATTGTTGGTCATAATATCTAGGAATATAGATGTTTCTTTAGGTGATAAAATATATAATACTGATGCTGTTAAAAAAATTGTTAATGGTAAGGTTGTGGATAAGAAGAAAGTTATCAACAC
>CADCFX010000054.1 GCA_902800945.1 uncultured Erysipelotrichaceae bacterium
ATATGGCATCTCATAACAGATGGTCGCATTATCATCTTTTTCAATTCCGTGGTAGAACATCATGCCTTCTTCATCATAAACGACATAGAATCCCTCGGGATATATTTCCATAGTATTTTTGCCATCAGTTATTATCTGCGGTTCTTCAGCACTTGGTTCTCCTTTTAGTTGCGGAACCTCTGATAAATAAAAATAAGGGCTCTCTATTCCTTGTTTTCTTAATTCTTTACTTATTTCTGGTGCTTGATGATTCATTATACCATATGGAATAGGCGAATCTTGATCGATATAATTCATTAGGCTTGTTATAAGACACATATTTTCTGTGTGGTCGCATGTAAGATGCTCTAAGCCTGTAAATGTTGTAGCTGTTCCTACTGCTGCGGCAGTAAGTATCGCTAGTGTTTTTGGTTTCATTTTTTACCTCTAATCTAATAATTATTATATTTTTTCGTTGATATGTATGATAGCAATTTTTGATGAAAAAAGCAAATATTACTAAAAAATTACTCTTATATGTTGTAAGAGTAATTAGGAATTATTACCAGCGCTCTTTTATAGGTAGTATGTCTTCTGGTAATCCGAGTAATTTGTTTTGTTCAACATTAGTTATTTTATAGGCTATATCAATTATGGTATAAATTGACAAATCATCAAAATTCTCGATTTTGTCTTTAATTCTTTTCCACATTTTGTCGCTTCTTATATAATCTAAGGCTTTAATTCCTTTTTGAGATAACCCTTTTATTTTGTGGTCTCTAAAAACATCGGTATTATCATAACTAGCTTTATCTAATATAGTTAAAAAATATTCTTTATTAAAATCTGATACTATGCTTAAAACCGCTTCTATTGGATACTCGGGCATTTTTTCTTGTAATTTACCTATCGTTAAGGTTTCTCCATATGGAATATTTTCAATTTCTAATAATATTTTTCTGGCACATTCATTATTTATTTTCATAATCATTTCCTCTCTTTTTATATAATATCACTATTTTGTATATTTTTTATATTTTTATTGTTATTTGTTAGCCATTTTCTTAATTGTACTTTAGCGTTTTGGGGTATGGTGTTAATCATTTTTTTGTAAATATGTGATTTGGTAGTATAATATGGTTAATTTTGGGGGGATTGTTTATGGCGGACTTATCTAGGTCAATAAGCGATAATAAGGAAACTTTAAAGATTATTTCTGATTTATTTGTGAGATTTATGGGAGATTTATTAGAAGAAGCTAAAATATCTAAAATAAATTTTGTTGGAATTGGTAATTCAATTAGTGCTGGTTGGTGTGCGGTAGATAATGATGTGCGACCTTTGGTTATGAAATTGGAACAATTTTTAGGCGAGGGCATGAAGGGGGCTGGGATAGCTTGTGATTTTGGAGCTTTTTCATTAGCTGGTAAGAATTCTAATAAAGAAGTTCTTGAATTTATAAGGAATAATCCTAATTTATCTTTGGTAAAAGAATTATTTTCAGAAATGCTTTATAGTTGGGATAGATTTTCTGGAACTCCTTTTGAAAACTGTGTTGATAAGGAGAGTGCTTTGAGTTATTATCCTGCTAGTGATATAAGGTTTAAAGATTATTATGGAAATGGAGAATTAACTATTACTAGTTTTAATGGTTGTACAGGTAAATTTTTAGAAGATATACCTCTTAATTTATTAAAACTATTAATTGGTAGATGGGATTTCTTAGAAGATGAGTTGAATTATTTGCAAGCCATAATTAGTTATATTATAGGTCTATCTCAAACTTCTTACATTACTGTTGGGAATTTTCCTTATATTGTTAGTGATTATCAAGTGTTGCAGTTATTAAATAAGCTAATTGAGTATATTAATAAAAGAATAAAGAGCAGTTCTCATGGAGCAATGTATTTTGATCGTATGAGTATGGAATTGGTAAGTAGTTTTAATGGTAAGTTTAAAATAGATAATCATCCTAATATAGCTTTACAATATAATGCTTTGGGTGAATACTTGCTGTTTTTAATTGATAATTTGCCTAAATATATGGGTATTGTTGATAATGGTTTACATGATTGTTATAGAGATGAAGTTAGTTCTTATAGAATAAGATTAATTAATAATAATCCTCAGATGAGAATAATCTGATATATAATGTTTAGTTATATTGCATTACCTAAATAAGTGTTATTAGTTGAATAATATTTATTCTAAATTGCAAAGGATATAAATATATGATAGAATTAGGGTGTAATTAGGTAGGTAATGGCTATGACCGATATAAAAAA
>CADCFX010000055.1 GCA_902800945.1 uncultured Erysipelotrichaceae bacterium
CCTAAAAACATTGAAAGAGATAAAGTAGAAGATTTTGTTATTAAAGCCTGCGAGTTTTACTCCAAGCATTTAAGAAACAAAGAACGAGAAAGATAGGTGATTTAAATGACATAAAAGTTAAACGCACCTCATTTATACATTTGCGTTATTTGAGGTAACTCATATAATGCTAGGTAGAAAGGGATGATATCGTGAAAAAGAAAATTCTTATTGCTATACTAGCAGTAATAGCAGTTGCATTTTTATCAGGATGTATTATTTTTAGAGATGAAATTGGAAAGGTGAGACATCACATTTATCCAATTAATAAAAAATATGAAGCAAAAGATACTGATAATGATATAGAAAAAACAACTAAAATAAAGGAAGAAGAAACTTCTACACAAACTATGCAGAAGTCAGAAGAACAAAATACAGAAACAAAAAATAAAGAAGAACAAATAGATAATAACGGAGCAGGAAATTCTAATAATAGTGTTAAGCAAGAAGAAAAACCCGTTGTAGTTCAAAAACAACCATGGGAAGAATTAGGATTAACTGAAGATCAATATAAGAATCAACCAATGTATTCTTGGGAAGAAGTTGATTTTAAAACAAAAGATGAATGCATGAATTATGGAAATGAACATGCAGAATATGGATTTGAATGTTCTGAAGTAACTAGTTGGACAAGAAGTCTCGGATGGGACTATAAAACATTTTAAAAAATAGATAGGATGCGTTAAGCATCTTTTTTTATTGGAGGGATAATAATGAAAAGAAAAATAACAGGACTATTGTTACTATTAATTACAATAGTCGGTGTAGTTTTTGGCATAACAAAAGTTAATGCTGAAACTTATCAAGGAACAATAAAAGAGGGAGCTTGGATCCCTGGATATTGGATAAGTAAAAAGAATGGAAGTACAATAAGCTATCATCAAGCTAGATGGCTTAATAATTCAGAAGGAGAAGCAATTTATTGTATTCAACCATATGTAGGAATTGTAGATGGAACAACATATACAATTACAAATGAAGATATGCAAATACTTGCAGGATTATCACAAGACCAATGGCAAATGGTAACAAGATTAGCATATTATGGTTATGGTTATAACGAGAATGGATATAATCATAGCGATGCAAAATGGTACGTTGCTACTCAAATGTTAATTTGGAGAACAGTTGATCCAGCAAGAGCGAATGATATGTATTTTACTAACGGATTAAATGGAACAAGAAATGATAGTGTTTTAGTTAGTGAAATGAATGAAGTAAAAGCACTTGCAGAAAGTCATGCAGCTAGACCAAATTTAAATGTACCTAGTGAAGCAATTATTGGAAATGAATTTAATGTTTCAGATAGTAATGGAGTATTAAATAAATTTAGAGTAACTAATGTAACTGGAGGAACTGCTAGTATTAATAACAATACTTTATATGTTAATCCAACTGAAGTAGGAGATATGAAAATAACATTATCTCGTGAAGCTAATATGGCTCATAAAACAATTTATTTATACTTTGCTACTTCATCTCAAAACTTAATGAGAAGAGGAGACTTAGATCCAATTAACATTAATCTAAATGTTAAAGTTTTAGGTGGTAAAGTAACAATCAATAAAGAAGATAAAGTTACAAAAGAACCACAAGGTGAAGCTACTTTAAAAGGTGCTACTTATGGAATTTATGATGAAACTGGAACATTAATAGAAAAAATCACTACTGGTGATGATGGAAAAGTTACATCAGGATATCTTCCAAAATTAGGTAAGTTCTACTTACAAGAAATATCTCCAAGTGAGGGATATAAATTAGATAATACAAAATATGATTTTGAAATTACTAAAGATAGTTTAGAACCATCTGTAACTGTAAAAGAAGAAGTAATTGAGAATCATTTTAATTATGTAAAAGTATATGCTAGTGATGAAACAGGAGTTATGACTCCAGAAGAAAATGTTGATTTCGCAGTATATAACAAGAATAATGAATTAGTAATGAATTTAACTACTGATAAAGATGGAATTATTAATTTCAAATTACCTTATGGAACATATACATTAAGACAAATGACTTCTCCAAAAACACATAAGAAAATGGATGATTTAACTTTAACAGTTAAAGAAGCTGATGTAAAAATAAATAAAGTTATTTCAAATGGAGAATATAAAGCAAAACTTAGAGTAGTTAAAATTGATAAAGAAACTAAAGAAGTAATTAAAAGAGTTGGAATCAAATTCAAAATATTAGATACAAAAACTAATGAATATGTATGCCAAACAACATCATATCCAAAAGCTACTATTTGTGAATTTGAAACAGACAAAAACGGAGAATTTATAACTCCATTTGTACTTAATAGTGGAACTTATAAATTAGAAGAAGTAGATCAAAAAATAGATGGTTATTTATGGAATAAAGAATCTCATGAATT
>CADCFX010000056.1 GCA_902800945.1 uncultured Erysipelotrichaceae bacterium
TAACAACTCCACTTTCAATACTAAAAGAATTACCGTTAACAGATAATGAAAGTTTAATATTAGAATATGATTGTTCTAACGTAAATGAAATTGCAAAACAAATATTCGAGAAAAAAGTAAAGCCATTTGAATATACACCACCAGAAGATGAGTGGAACAAATTATTAGTAAAAAGTAAAAGCACATATAAGGAGGAAAGAAAAATGAAGTATTTAGTAGAAGCAACAGGAAAATATCAAGAGAAAAATGTAAGCGATAACGAATTATCAGCTATAAAAGGTCAAAGATATGTTCCTAAAAAAGGAGAACGTTGGCTTGTAGATTATGACAGAAGAGATAAACTTATTGAATTAGGATATGTAAATCAAGTTGAAGAAATTAACGAAACAAAGAAAGAAGAACCTAAAGAGGAACCAATAAGACCAAGAAAAAGAACAAGAAGGATAAAATAACATGGATAAATATATAAGAATGTTATTATATAAATTAAAAGATAAAGTAAAGTATTCTATAAGATATATGATAGAGTATGACGATCATTGGGAAACATATTTTACCAAAAAAGAATTACTTAATAGATTATTAGAAATAGAAAGAAAGGGATAGTATATGGCAAAGACAGATAAAGAGAAAAAAGAAATTATTGCTTATTATGTAGAATGCCAAAACTATTCTGAAACAGGAAGAAAATTTAATATTCCTGAAAGCACAGTAAGACATATTGTAAAAAATCAAGATGAAATAGATATTGCTAAGGTTTGCGAACAAAAAAGGGAAGAAAACACAGAAGACGTACTACAAGCAATGAAGAGACGTAGTAAAAAGAAAATAGAAATTGTTGACAAAATATTTGAAGCAATGGACGGAAAACTTGAGAATATAGATATGTTTACTAACATAAAAGATTTAGCAACAGCTTATGGAATAATAATGGATAAAGAATTGAAAGTTGTTGAATTAGACTTAAAGAAACAAGAAATAGAAAACAAAAAGAATGATAATAAAGACACATTAGCTAAACTAGACGAAGTATTAAAAAATATGGGCGGTGTTATTTAATGTTTTCAGAAAAGCAAAGAGAATTTTTAGATAATGCCAATAGACGTTGGAATATAAAGACAGGAGCAACAAGAAGTGGTAAAACGTATTTAGATTATTTTGTAATACCTAAACGAATAAGAAGTGTAGCAGATAAAGAAGGATTAGTTGTTATACTAGGGAATACAAAAGGAACATTACAAAGGAATGTAATAGAACCGCTTCAAAAGATATGGGGAACAGAGCTGGTTACTGATATAAAGTCAGATAATACAGCTTTTTTATTTGGCGAAAAATGTTACTGTTTAGGTTCTGACAATACAAGAAGAGTAAACCAAATAAGAGGTGCTAGTTTTAAGTATTGTTATGGAGATGAGGTCGCAACGTGGAGTCAAGATGTTTTCAACATGGTTAAATCACGTTTAGATAAATCTTACAGTAAATTTGATGGAACTTGCAATCCAGAATCGCCTAGTCATTGGTTTAAACAGTTTTTAGATAGTAATGCAGACATATATCAACAAAAGTATACGTTATATGATAATCCATTTTTAGATAGTGAATTTATAAAGAATTTAGAGAACGAATACGAAGGAACAGTATTTTTTGATAGGTTCATATTAGGCGAATGGAAATCAGCAGAAGGTATTATATATAGATTATTTGCAGATAAAACAAATGAATATTTGATAGACGATATAAAAGAAATAAACGAAAGACTAATGCTTGTTACAATAGGAGTTGACTATGGAGCAGGCATGAGTAAAACAAAGTTTGTAGCAACAGGAATAACATATAACTTTCAAACAGTTGTTCCATTAGATGAATTAGATATGACAGAAATATACGATCCAGAGCAATTATATGAACAGTTTATTGCATTTTATAAGCGAGTATATGAAAAATATGGAATGTGCCAATATGCTTTTTGTGATTATGGAGCTTTAGGAAACGTAATCACACTAGGATTAATAAGAAAATGTCAAAAAGAACGTTTGCCTATA